>CAYQOI010000171.1:0-7384 GCA_964419085.1 uncultured Cytophagia bacterium
TCCCGCTTCCAGCGGGTCCCGACTCTGTTCGCCGATGCGCGGAAGACCGTGCACCTCCAGCCCCAGACCGTGCCCCAGGGCGTGCTGAAAGTATTTGCCGAACCCTCGTTCTTCCAGCACAGCCCGCGCCACGCGGTCCAACTCCCGGCCCGTCATTCCAGGTCGCGCCGCATGCTCCGCCCGGGTCAACGCGTCCAAAACCGCGGCGGCCATGTCGTGCTGTTTCGGAGACGCTTCGCCCACGACGACCGTGCGCGTCACATCCGCGGCATAGCCCGCCACGGTCGCGCCAAAATCGATGATGAGCAGGTCGCCTGCAGCCAGCGTTTTTGGAGAGGAGATGCCGTGCGGCAGCGCAGAACGTTTACCGCTGGCAACGATAGGCTCGAAGGGGTCACGCTCGCTCCCCAGACGTCTTGTCCGGTAAGAAAGCTCCGCGGAAATCTCGAGCTCGCTGACCCCTACCTTCAGCAGGGGCAAAATCTCGGCAAACACACGGGCGCAGATCTCGCCGGCTTGTCGGATATGCGCGACCTCGTCGTCCTCTTTCACGCTGGCCAGCCGTTCCACCACGCGCTCCGAGGCCACCAGATGGGCCTTAGGCAACTTCTTTTTCAAGGTGTGAAAATGCTTCAAACTGAGGTGCTCGGCTTCCACGCCCAGACGAAGCGGCTGCTGCAGCCGGGCGACCTTCACCAACTCGGAGATCAGGTCGTGCTGCGCGATCCGAATTTCGGCCCCGGCAACTTGCTGACGTGCTTGCTCGGTGTACCGGCGGTCGGTTAGAAAGTAAGAGACCTCGGGAAAAACCAGCGCGATGGCGTTGGAGCCGGTGAATCCAAACAGATAGCGAATGTTGGTAAGACAGGAAATGAGAAGAGCATCTAAACCGAGTTCTTTCAGCCGCTGTCTGAGCCTGTCAACCCTTTGAAGCATCCTTCGATTCGGCCAGTTTCTGCTTCAGCACGTTGATCTTGTTCTGGAAGGATTCATTCTCCGGATGCTTCTTGAGCAAGGTTTCGAACACGTCGATGGCCTTGGCGTACTGTCCCTGCGCTGCGTAGATTTCGCCCAGGGTCGGCGTCACGATCTTCCCCCCTGGCGTTTTCTTTTCCGCCGTGGGACGCGGTTGAGCAGGTTTTGGTGGTTCGGGAGCGGGTGCTTGAAACTGCGGCGCGGTGCCGTTGACCACCTTGGAGGGGGTTTCGTCTTCATTTGCCTCTTCGAAATCAAACGGCGCTTCTTTGGGACCTTCTTTCTTTTCTTCGATGCCCAACTCCCGCAAAAAGTCGTCGGGCTCGCGGTCAAAATCGGTCAGCACTTCTTCAGGTGCCGGCGGTTCCTTTTCGGATTGCACCTCGCGCGGGGGAGCGGTTTCCACGACTTCGTCTTTGAAGATGTCATCTAAAATGTAGGAGAACTCCTCGGCTTTGGTCTCATCGAGCTCTTTCACCCGGGGCTCTTGAGGCGGCTCTTCGGCCTTTTGGGGACTTTCCCCTTCAAACAGGAGATCTTCTTCTTCAGGGCTCACCGGCATGGGAGCAATGGTCTCGATGTCCGCCTGGACCGATTGTGGCGGCGGCTCGCTCAACTGGTCGGCCGGTTCTTCCGCGAGCGCGTCCGGACTCTGCTCTCCCACGACACTGCGCACCGTCTCCTCGAGCGGGTCGATTTGCAGGATTTTCTTGTAGCTCATCTCACAGGTATTCTCCCACCCGATCTCCTTCATCAAGTCGCCGTACAGTTTGTGGGCAGCGAGATACTTTGAATCGAAAAGAAGCACCCGCTTGAATTCCTTTTCGGCTTCCTCGAATTGCTTTTTCGCGAGATAGCATTTGCCCAGGACAAAATGGCCCGTCACATAGTAGGGATGCTTCTTGATGCCAGCTTCGCAAAGCTCGATGGCCTTGTCAACGTCATTCAATTTCAAGTACGCATCTGCCAATCGGGCAAAAAGCAGAGAGTCGGGATGTTTATGCAGATGCTCTTCCAGAAATTGAACATTGTTTTCGCTTGACATGTCTCGTCCCTTAGAACAGTTTATTTAAGTGCAAAATTAAGCAAAAAAAAGACCTTACGCAACACTTTTCTACCAACCGGATACCGATTTGTTCAGGATCTCGTTGGCGATTTTTTCCGCGGCTTCGGTGATTCCCTGCTGCCGGCTCTCCGGACCCTCGTCGGGATTGAAGGTCCCCCATTGGGTGATATCCTCCTCCCAGAGCACCTTGCGCTTCTTCAGGTCTTCGTACCGCACGTGAACCGTGATGAAAATCTTGATGTCTTGCACACTTTCGTCGCTGCGAAAAGAGCCGGCCCGGTCGTCCACGCGAACGATCGTTCCTTCCACCACGGAATCCGCGTTGCGACGGTCGGTCACCCGCAGCGTGTTGTCGCGCGTAAACTCATCGATCACCAGGTCGGTGATCTTTTCTTTGATCCCGAACTCCGACGTTTCGTCCTGAAAAATGGGAATCGCCACACTCTTGATGTGCGACGCGCCGGAACCGGAAAACGAGTACGCACCACAGCTTGTCTGCAAAAAGTAAGCCAGAAGCAGGCACGCAAACACGCCGCCGGTGCGCGCACAGTGAGCAAAAAGGTTAGAACGGCAAATCATATTCTTTGATCTTCCGGTAAAGGGTTCGTTCACTGATGCCCAGAGACCTGGCTGCCCTGCGCTTGCTGCCTCCGAATCTTTCCAAAGCCCGGTGGATCATCATGCGCTCCACCTCTTCCAACGACTTGCCATCCATATCGAACTCCTCCTGCATCGGGGTCTCCGCTTCGGACGCAGGCGAGCCCGGGAGAACCTCCGAGTAGACCGGCAGCGACTTCGGGCGCCGGGCCGAGAGCAAGGTCTGGTAAAGATCCTCGCGCAGCTTGGCGATTTCGGTTTTCAGGTCCAGCAGGGCATGGTAGATAAATTCCCGTTCCACCTGGTCAGTGGGCCGGTGCGTCGGCACCGGCAGGTGGCGATCCCGGTCAAACGAAGGCCTCAGGTACTTCGACAACGCGAACTCGTCGATGAGGCCGCCTTTCTCCAGCACGATCACGCTCTCCACGAAATTCTTGAGCTCGCGCACGTTTCCCGGCCAGGAATGATCCTCCAGCATGCGCAGGGCCGATTCGGTAAAGCCTTGGAACTCGATGTGATTGTGCGCACAAAAGTCATCCGCGAAACGTTTCACCAGAGGACGGATGTCTTCTCGCCGTTCCCGCAGCGGGGGAATACGAATCCGGATCGCGTTCAGCCGGAAATAAAGGTCGTCGCGAAACTCGCCGGCTCTCACCGCCTTCTCCAGATCCTTATTCGTCGCGGCGATGACCCGCACGTCCACGTTGTGTACCCGGGTACCGCCCACGCGCATGAAATCTTTGTTCTCCAGAACGCGCAAGAGCTTCACCTGGGTGGCCAACGGCATCTCACCGATCTCGTCCAGGAAAATCGTGCCGCCGTCTGCCAGTTCGAAATAGCCTTTGCGCGCGCCGATGGCACCGGTGAACGCGCCCTTTTCGTGCCCGAACAGCTCGGACTCCAGGATGCCCTCGGGAATCGCGCCGCAATTGACCACGATGAGCGGCTTCTCTTGCCGGGGACTCTGCGCGTGGATCGCCTGTGCCACCAACTCTTTGCCCGTCCCGCTCTCGCCGACGATCAGCACCGTGATGTCGGTGGGCGCCACCTGCTTGATGGTCAGCAAGATCTGCTGGATGGCCGGCGAGTGGCCGATGATGCCAAAACTTTCTTCCATCAGTTCCGCATGCGTTTCACAAAATATTCAACGGTCTTTTTCAAGCCCTGGTTCAATTCAACCTCGGGCTTCCACCCAAAGACCTGTTCCGCCTTGGCGTAGGAGAGGCAGCTCCGCTGTTGCTCGCCCGGTTTGGCGGGTCCGTGCACCTCTTCACGATCGGCGCCGGTGTACTGGTTCAACAATCTGTAGATGGTGTTCACATCGGTTTCGGTGCCTGTCCCGACGTTGAAGGCCTCGCTGCGTTCGTGGTTCAGGGCCAGCAGATTCATGCGCACCAGATCGTCGATGTAGACATAGTCCCGCGTCTGCGTGCCGTCGCCGTTGATGATGGGTTGCTCGCCGGAGAGCAAGCGTTCGGTGAAAATCGCGACCACGCCGGCCTCACCGTGCGGATTCTGCCGCGGGCCGTAGACGTTGGCGTAGCGCAGAATCACGTGAGGCAGATGGTGGACCTCCTTGTAGTAGAAAAGGTACTTCTCGCACGCCAGCTTGGTGATCCCGTAAGGCGAAAGCGGCCAGGTGGGGTGCGATTCGTCCGCGGGAAAACGCTCCTGTTCCCCGTAAACCGCGCCGCCGGTGGAGGCAAAGATGAATTTTTTCACGCCGAACTTCACGCTGCACTCCAGCAGGTTCAGCGTACCCAAAATGTTGGTGCGCGCGTCGAACAACGGGTCGTCCACCGATTTGCGCACATCCATCTGGGCTGCGTGGTGGTTCACCACCTCGAACTTCTCCTGTGCAAAGAGCTCAGCGACCCCTTTGTCCTGAATGTCCAACCGGTGAAATGTGGCAGCAGGGTTGAGATTCTCTGTGCGGCCGGAGGACAGGTCGTCGATGATGGTGACCTCGTGTCCTGCCTGGAGGTAAGCATCCGCGACATGCGATCCGATAAAACCGGCGCCGCCGGTGACCAGAATTTTCATTGAACATCCCTTTCCGATTTAGTGAATCAATCCTTGATTTTGTTTTTCAAATGCTTCAGCGCCTTCGCGCCGATGTCTTTGCGGTAGTACGCTTTGTCAAATGCGATCTTTTCCACCGCCCAGTACACCCGTTTGCGCGCGGTGTGGAAATCGTTCGCGATCGCGGTGACCCCGAGCACGCGACCGCCGTCCGTCAAAATCTTTCCCGCGACTTCTTTGGTGCCGGCGTGAAAGATGACGATGTCGTCTCCCAGATTCTTCTCCAACCCGAAGATAGGTTTACCGCGCTCGTACTTGCCCGGGTAGCCCCCCGACGCCACCACCACGCAGATGGCCCATTTGTCGTATGTCCTGATGGTAGGCTCCAGGGGTTTTCGCCGGGCGACACGATACATCAAATCCACCAGATCCGATTCCAGCAGCGGCAGAATGGCCTGCGTCTCCGGGTCGCCGAAGCGGCAGTTGAACTCCACCACCCGCGGGCCGTCTTCGGTGATCATCAGCCCGGTGTAGAGCACCCCGCGGTAAGGCCGGCCCTCCAGCGCCATCCCCTTGATCGTGGGCTCGATGATTTCACCGCGAATGCGCGCCAGCATCTCCTTGTCGATCACCGGAGCGGGGGCGTACGCGCCCATGCCACCGGTGTTCGGCCCCTGGTCGTGGTCGAAGATGGCCTTGTGATCCTGGGCAGAGGGCAGACAAACCACTGTCTCGCCATCGGTGAGCGCGAGAACCGACGCCTCCTCTCCGCGCATAAACTCTTCGACGATGACCTTGTCCCCCGCCGCGCCAAACGCCCTTTCGATGAAGATCTTCTCCAGCGCGGCAAGCGCCTCATCTTCCGAATGGCACACGATGGAACCCTTGCCCGCGGCTAACCCATCCGCTTTTATGACGGTTGGATAGTCGATTTCCTTTAGGTAGGCGCGCGCCTCGTCATAGTCGTCAAACACCACACAGTCCGCGGTGGGAATGCCGTAGCGATCCATCAGGTATTTGGCAAAGGCCTTGCTGCCTTCGATTTCCGCGGCTTTCTTCGACGGCCCGAAGATGTTGAGCCCCTGAGCTTCGAATTCATCCACGATGCCGTCCACCAGCGGCTGCTCCGGCCCCACCACGGTCAGGTCGATCTCTTTTCGGCGGGCGAAGTTCACCAGCCCGGAAATGTCATCGGCCGAAAGCCTGACGCACTCTGCCGACTGCGCGATCCCGGGATTACCCGGCGCGCAGTACACCCTGGAGACAAGCGGGCTCTGCAAGATTTTCCATACCAACGCGTGTTCACGACCTCCGCTGCCCACGACCAGAATCTTCATGCGCGTTTCCCTGACTGGTTCACAGCTTCCCCACGGTTCTTTGCACGATCAAGCCCAGAACGATGGCCAGAAGCATGCTCAGCATCGTTCCGGCCAGAAAATATTCCGCAAATGCCTTCTCCTTCTGCACCCGCTCGTAGCGTGCGATGGACTTCATCGCGACGACGAAGCCCACTGCGGAAAAGGAGTTCAACCCCACCAGAATGATGGTCAAAATGCGCTCGAGCGTCCCGATGAACGCGCCGAGATTATCCTCCACCTCGTCCTGGGCCGGTTTCCACCGCCGGATGATCTTTCGAATCACCCAGTTCCCGGGCCAGTGGGCCAGGACACAGGCCAGAATGTAAGCCGTGACTTTCACCCCGCCGGCCCAGAACGCATCGTTCATCCTATGCTTTACGCTCCCAATTTTGAAGGCAACAACTTATCGTATAATTGATAACTTTGTTTTAGTTATCTTTTTTCTGATAACTTTAGCTCACTTTACACAAAAACGGTAACTCCGTTCGCAACCTGATGTATGAACGAAAACAGCTTCTTGGCCTGAACAATTCACAAACTACCTGTCATGCGGCAAGCATCGTTTGGGCAAAACAAAGACTTAAACCTTCTCTCCGTCCACCGCGCCTCTGCGAAAATCTTTCAGGTTAACGACCCGCATGCCTTTTGCCGCAATGACAGCCCCAGAGAGAGTTTCGGGCAAACACTACTTAGACTCCGCCCCGGAAAAACTGTTCCGGGAAAAGGTCACCAGGCTGTCGACCAAGATCTCAAACTCCCGAAAATGTGCGGAATCCACGGTGCGGCTGATGTTCGACAGCGGCACCTGCAATTGCGCTGCGATGGCTTTGGGCGTGGCGCCCAACTCCAGCCGATTCAAGATCCGACGCTGCTTTTCCGACCAGCCGCTCTTCAACACCGAAAGAGCCAAAAACATGGCGTTGAGCACGGTGTCGCGCAGGGCGTCGCCGGAATGGAGGCGCACCTCGCGCAAAAGGGACTTGCCGTAAGCCTTGCGCTCCGCTTTCGCCTGCTCCAGCGCATCGCGTGCTCGATGGAATGCGGGGCCGTCTGCGCCCACCGCGTGCGTCCCAATTTCGGTGGTCAGCGTGCCGTACCCCACCCCGAAGACGATCTCATAGGGGACAAGCTCGATTTGAATGCGTCGCAGAATCTGGTAGAACGCGTGGGGCCGACTGAGGAGGCCCTGAGTTTCGTCGCCCGCGGTGATGAGAAAAAGCGCGGCGATTTCAGGCTGAAATTCCGAATTGACGATGTCCAGCGCGGCCTGGAACCGGTGCTGCAGGTCCTGGCGCTCTTGCGGGGGCAGGGCTCGCGAGCCCACGATGTCGCCGATGATCGCCAGATAATTTTTCTGGTTCGGCGA
>CAYQOI010000172.1:0-7357 GCA_964419085.1 uncultured Cytophagia bacterium
GCGACTTGCCCCGTCTTCGCCGGCGCATCGGATACGCGGTGCAGGGAACGGGTCTCTTCCCTCACCTCACCGTCGAGAAGAACATCACCCTGCTGGCCACGCTGGAGGGATGGGACAGGGAGAAAATCGCACAGCGGATGGGGACGCTCATGCAACTGGTCGATCTGCCGCTGTCGTATCTTCACAAGTACCCGCATGAACTCAGCGGCGGGGAACAGCAGCGGGTGGGACTGTGCCGCGCGATGATGTTGAATCCCCCCATTTTTCTGCTGGATGAACCGTTCGGCGCCCTGGACCCCATCACCCGGAGCGAGGTTCATGAAGAGTTTCTGACCCTGCAGCGTTCCGAAGCCCGCACCATCGTGCTGGTGACCCACGACCTGCGGGAGGCGCTGAAACTGGCGGACAACATCGTGATTCTGAATCAGGGTCGTGTGGAGCAGGAGGGCAGCCGCGCCGACATCCTGGAGCGGCCTGCGTCGGAGTTTGTGGAAACGTTTGTGCACAAACAGCTCGATGGCTATGTCTCTGCGCCTCAGGTTTGAGCTCGCGGTTGCGGCGGTCGTGCTGCTCGCGGGCTTTCCCCGCCTCTTTGCCGCCCAGCCCATCCGGGTGGGGTCCAAGCCGTTCAACGAAGGCTACATCCTGGCCGAGATCGTCGCCCAACTTCTCGAAGACAGAGGATTTGCGGTGGAGCGCAAGTTCGGCCTGGGCGGGACGCTGGTGTGCTATCAGGCGCTGGTAAACGGTGAGATCGACGTTTACCCGGAGTACTCCGGCACCCTGGAGCAGGCCATTTTGAAGCTGCCGGAGAGGCAGAGTTACGGGCAGTTGCAGGCGGTGCTGCGACGGCAGACTCCCCTGGAGCTGCTGGCGCCGTTCGGCTTCAACAACACCTACGCGCTCACCGTGCGTGCCGCGCTGGCGAAGAGGGAGGGTTTGCATCGCATCTCCGACCTGCGCAAGCACCCGGAGCTGCGCTTCGGCTTGAGCTACGAGTACCTGGAGCGCGGGGACGGTTGGGGTGCGTTGGCCCGCTACTACGGGCTCTCTGCGCGACCCGTGGGGATGGAGCACTCGCTCTCTTATCAAGCCCTGGAGCAGGGGAAGATCGATGTCATGGACGTCTACACCACCGATGCCGAGATCCGACGCTACGACCTGACGCTGCTGGAGGACGACAAGGGCTTTTTCCCGACCTATCTCGCCGCGCCGCTGGTTCGCCGGGACTTGGACCCGGGCGCAAGGCGGGTGTTGGAGGAACTGGCCGGTGAGATCGACGAAGCCGAGATGCAGCGGCTTAATGCAGAGGTGGTGTTGGAGGGGAAGACGTTCGCCGAGGTCGCGGAGGGGTTTCTCGCGGCCCGGGGGCTCCGGCAAACCGCGGCGCGGCGCGCGGCCGAGGGACGCTGGGACGTGCTCGCTCGCCGCACGTTGACGCACCTGGAGTTGACGGCCATCGCGCTGCTTTCCGCGATGGCGCTGGCGATCCCGTTCGGCATCGCGGTGTACCGACTCCCGAAGATCTCCCGCCCGGTCATCTACATCGCGGGCTTGTTGCAGACCGTGCCTTCGCTGGCGCTCCTGGCGCTGATGATTCCGCTGTTCGGCATCGGCACCAAACCCGCGCTGGTCGCGTTGTTTCTTTACGCGCTGCTGCCCATTCTGCGCAACACGCACACCGCGCTGGTGAGCCTGGATCCCGTGCTCAAGAAGGTGTCCGTGGGAATGGGGCTGACGGTGTGGCAGCGGCTGCGCTACATCGAGCTGCCGTTGAGCTCCCCGCACATTCTGGCGGGCATCCGCACCGCGGCGGTGATCATGATCGGCACCGCGACCATTGCCGCGTTCATCGGTGCGGGCGGGCTGGGAGAGTACATCGTGACCGGGCTGTCGCTCAACGATCCCTATTTGATCATGTGGGGGGCGATTCCCGCGGCCCTGCTCGCGATTTTGGTGGAGTTCGCGTTCGAGGCGCTGGAACGCTGGCTCATCCCGCGGCATTTGCTGCAAGATAGACGCTGAGGGGGGGAGGAATGAAAAAATTGTCTATTTGCAGCTTCCCCTTTGGGTTACAGAAATTATGAGGCAACGACTCATTTCTCAACTGGCCGCGGTTACATTCTTATGAGGCAATCCGGCGAAAATCGGTTGCCCCGTTTTCCCTTGACATTTTTCAATAATGTCGTTATATTGCTGCATTTTAAATGGCAGTTTTTGCCTTTCCCAACAAATACGCCATTACAATAA
Organism: uncultured Cytophagia bacterium; assembly: GCA_964419085.1. Classification (GTDB taxonomy): domain Bacteria; phylum Zhuqueibacterota; class Zhuqueibacteria; order Oceanimicrobiales; family Oceanimicrobiaceae; genus CAYQOI01. Next base: position 2,251 of record CAYQOI010000172.1, read on the forward strand.
GGAGAAAAGATGCAAGCTCTCTTCGAGAAGATGAAAGACGGACTGCTCAAGTCACAAGTCTGGAAATCGGTGTTCCGTCACGGATACGAAGACACCCCACGAAACCGCTACTTGCAGGTGTTGGACAACGTCTGGCTGCATCTTCATCCCACGCGCATTCCCCGTCACGGGGCCTACATCCGCTTTACCTGGTGCATGGGAGGCATCACCTTTTTGCTCTTCCTGGTCACCGCGGTGACAGGCGTCTTGTTGATGTTTTACTATCGTCCCACCGCCGAGTACGCGTTCAGCGACATGAAGTACCTGCAGTTCGATGTTCCGTTCGGGATGTTTTTGCGCAACATGCACCGTTGGGCCGCGCACGGCATGGTGATCGCGGTCTGGCTGCACATGTTTCGTGTTTTTCTCACCGGGTCGTACAAGCCGCCGCGGGAGTTCAACTGGGTGGTCGGTGTCATTTTGCTCACCACTACGCTGCTGCTCAGTTTTACCGGTTACCTGCTGCCGTGGGATCAGCTTTCGGTTTGGGCGGTGACGGTCGGGACCAACATGGCGCGGGCTACACCACTTTTGGGCCACGAAGGGCCGTTCGGGCCGGAGTTGGGCATGCGGCCGGACAACGATGTGCGTTTCGTCTTGCTGGGCGGAACGCAGGTGGGGCCACCGACGCTGCTGCGCTTCTATGTTTTGCACTGTGTGTTTTTTCCGCTGTTTTTGGCGGTCTTCATCGCAGTACACTTCTGGCGGGTGCGAAAGGATGGCGGTATTTCCGGTCCCTTGTGATGGCGTCCGTCCACACCTGGCTACTGGCTCGATGATCCGATTCCCGTTCTGGTCTTAACCTTCTTAAAGAATTGAGTTAAGGGAGTGCCATGGAAAACCTGTTAGCGATTCTGAGTAAACCGGACAACATCCCCATCGTGATGATGATCTTGCTGGTGGGCTTCTTTACCTGGCTGGCCATGCGCGAGGCATCTCGCAACGATGCCCTGATTTCCGCCGGTCGCTACGGCGACCTGCAGGCCGAGGGGAAGGATCGGGTGTTCACGTGGCCCTATCTGACGCGCAACGAGTTTTTGGCCGCGATTCTGGTGATGGTCATTCTCACGGTCTGGTCCATCGTGGTGGACGCGCCGTTGGAGTCCCCGGCCAATCCCACCAAAACGCCCAACCCATCTAAGGCGCCCTGGTACTTTCTCGGCTTGCAAGAGATGCTGGTCTATTTCGACCCCTGGCTGGCCGGCGTCGTGTTTCCGAGCCTCATCATCCTCGGCTTGATGGCCATTCCCTATCTGGACCGGAATCCCAAAGGCAACGGTTACTACACCTGGCAGGAGCGCAAGTTCGCCATCGGAACGTTTATGTTTGGATTCTACGTGCTGTGGATTACCCTGATTTTCGTCGGCACGTTCTTGCGCGGGCCGGGCTGGAATTTCTTCATGCCATGGGAGAACTGGGACCCGCACAAGGTCGTCGCGATGACCAACGTGGATTTGCACCAGTACTTTGGCATCCACAGCTCGGTGGGCGCCTTTTTCTTTGGGGGGTTCGTGATCACCGCTTACTATTCTCTCGGCGTGATCTATTACTTTTGGAAAAGGAAGTCGGAGTTTATCAAAACCTTGGGAACGGCGCGGTACGCCATCTTGGCGTTTCTGCTTTTGACCATGATGGGACTTCCCATCAAGATGATTCTGAGGTGGACGTTCAACATCAAGTACATCTGGGTGACACCCTGGTTCAACGTCTGACCTGTGGATGAAAGTGCGGAGCCAAACCCTGACAAACAAATAGACGGAGGACGAATTGCCTAAGCGATCGGACATTCCTCTTGAAGAACGAAGTTACGGACACATCTATCTCCTTCTGGCCGGTTTGTTGGCATTGAGTACGTTTTGGGCCATTTGGGACATGATCCGGACCCGTGCGCCCTGGCAGCGGTACCAGATGGAGCTCAATCAGTTGGAGTACAAAAACACCGAAGCGGAGTTGAAGGCCGCGCAGGATGAACTGCAGTCGAAGCACGGCGAGCAACTCCAGCAATTGCAGGCGCAGCTCGAAGAGGCGAAGGCCAAGCTGAACGGGCCGGAGTACCAGGCGCTCCAGGATCAGCTCGACGCGGCGGACCTGGAGATCGAAAAAGCCATGCAGAATTACCGCTTCGCCAAAAGCGAGCACGACGCGCTTTGGTACGAATACAAGGAAGCCCAGCACGCCGGCAACAAGAAAAAAACCGAAAAGATGTGGCCGGAGGTCCAAAAGCGGGATGAGGAGGTAACGGCGCTCAAGCAAAAGTGGGACGATGCGGAAGCGCACAAGGATTCCATCGAAGCGAAGATGAAGCAGATGCGCGCGACGGTCGACCAATTGCAGGCGCAGATCGACGAGCTAAATAGGCCGGTGCGGGAGATCGCCACAAAACTGGAACACATCAGCGACCGCAAGATCAAGATTCAGCAGTTCGTGTTGGCCGATTTCGTGCGCGGCAATTTCGGCAACTTTATCGATGAGGTGGACCGTTGCACGAGCTGCCATGTCAACGCGGACAAAGGCGGCTACGACGATTACCCTGCTCCGTTCAAGACACATCCGAAACGGGATCCGTTGCTGAAGATACATCCCATCAACAAGTTCGGGTGTGTGCCATGTCACGAAGGCCAGGGACCTGCGTTGCAGAAGGAGTTCGCGCACGGCTTCGTGCCCTTCTGGGAACATCCGCTTTTGCAGGGCAAGTTCTTGGAGGCGGGCTGCAACAAGTGCCACAAAAACGAAATGAAGCTGGATTACGCCCCCACGTTGACCAAGGCTAAACACATGCTGTTCGACCTGGGGTGCTACGCCTGCCACGAGATCGCCGGCTACGAGCACGCGCGAAAGATCGGGCCGCCGCTGAACGCCATCACCAAGAAAACGACACCGGACTTCATCTACCGCTGGGTGAGGAACAACAAGGCGTTCCGCCCGCACACCCGTATGCCGAACCCGCAGTTTAACCATGAAGAAGCGCAGGCGGTCACCGCCTACCTGGTGAGCATCAGCAAAGAGAGCGACTACAAGCTGCCCAAGGCCCCGCCGGGCGGCTCGCCGAAACGCGGCGAAGAGCTGGTGGAGAGCATCGGGTGCAAGGGCTGCCATGTGGTGACCGAGGAAGACCGCGAGGTCCGGGTTACCGACGTCTCCTACGATTTCGCGCCGGAGCTCACCAAGATCGGGAGCAAGGTCAACCGCGACTGGCTGTACGCCTGGATCATGAATCCGAAGCAGTACCATCCGGGAACGACCATGCCGCGGCTGCGCCTCACCAAACAAGAGGCGCTGGACATCACCGCCTATCTGATGACGCGCAAGGAGAAGAACCCGCCACAGAGCGATCTGGATGGCGTGGATTTGAGCTCCCCCGAACTGATCGCCGAAGGCAAGCGGATCATCCGGAACTTCGGCTGCCACGGTTGTCACGACATCAAAGGCATGGAGAAGGAGGGCAGGGTGAGCGTGTCGCTCAATGAGTTCGGCAGCAAGACGCCGGACGAGCTGTTCTACGGCGATGCCCTTGCCCGCGGGGATCTGAAAGCCCAAACCTGGGACGAATGGGCCATCGGCAAGATGAAGAACTCCCGCATGTACGCCACCGAAGTGGTGGTGCAACGCATGCCGAATTTCGCTTTTTCCGATGATGACGCGAAGACCATGGCCATGCTGCTCAAAAGCTGGGACAACCGCGTGATCGGCAAGGCGTATGTGCACGACACCGGCAGGCTGGGCGAGGCGCTGGAGAAAGGTCGTCGCCTGGTGCGCAAGTACAACTGCATCGGCTGCCACATCATCGAAGGGGAAGGCGGCTTTATTCGTCCTACCCTTGTCGCTGCGTTCAAACGACATGGCCGGGCCGAAGATGAAGCGCTTTCCTTTGCCCCGCCCGACCTCGTGGGAGAGGGCCGCAAGGTGCAGCCGGACTGGCTGTTCGAATTCCTCAAAAATCCCACCACCAAGATTCGACCCTGGCTCACCGTGCGCATGCCCACGTTCGGCTTCACCGATGAGGAGGTCAACACCATCATCGAGTACTTCCAGGCGTTGGAAGGCATTTCCGAGCCGTTCAAGGAGATGAACATCGAGCTGACCAGCGAAGAGCAGCGCGCTGCGGAGACGCTGTTCTCCAACGATTACCTCAGTTGTTTTAGTTGCCACCAGGTGGGAAAGAAAAAGCCGGAAGGGCCGCCGTCCGGGTGGGCGCCGGATTTCCTGCTGGCGCCGGACCGCTTGAACCCGGATTGGGTGTTCGACTGGATTTCGAATCCCCAGGCGCTGCAGCCGGGCACGCGCATGCCGAGCTTTTACCCGGACGCGGCACCACCCGAGATTCTGGGTGGAGATCCGAACAAACAGGTGGAGGCGTTGCGGGACTACCTGATGAATATTCGTAAATTTGCGAACCGATTGTAGTTGCTTTTTGAATGTATCTTAATTTAGGAGGAGGTCAGATGAAAAAGGTTTTTTCCCTGTTTCTCGGGCTCACGCTGCTGAGCTTCCTGGCTGCATGTGGCGGCGGGGGCGAAAAGACCGAGGAGAAGGCAAAAGCGGAAGCCCCCGCAAAGGCCAGCGCGGCTGCGCCGGGCGCGTATGAAACCATTACGGTGACCGATGGCGGCACCATCAAAGGTCAGGTGACCTTTGCGGGCGCCATCCCGCAGAAGCAGAAACTGGAGGTCACCAAGGATGTCAACGTGTGCGGCAAAATCACCCACTACAAAGAAGACCTGGTGGTTTCCCAAAACCACGGCCTGGCGAACGTGGTGGTGCACATCACCAACATCAGCAAGGGCAAAGGCCTGGATGCTCTGGGCGAGTCGTTCGTGCTGAATCAGCACAACTGCGCTTTTGAGCCACATGTGCTGCTCGTTGCCGCGGGGGCGGAGTGCACGATCCTCAACAGCGATGGCATTTTGCACAACATTCACACCTACAGCCAAAAGAATCCGCCCATCAACCTGGCTCAGCCGGGATTCCGAAAGAAGATGGTGCAGACGTTCGATGAACCGGAGATTTTCCGCATCGCGTGCGACGTGCACAACTGGATGGGGGGCTACATCGCGGTCGCGGGCAACCC
>CAYQOI010000173.1:0-7316 GCA_964419085.1 uncultured Cytophagia bacterium
TTTTCACGTAATCCAGGTGTTCCAGAGCCAGGGCATCCAGATTGTGCTGGCGCAGTGTCGGGTTGATGAGATAAGAGGCCACCATGGTATCGAAGGAGAGGCCCTGCAACGCGATCCCATGACGCACCAAGACCAGCATGTCGTACTTGATGTTGTGGCCACACTTCTTCAGCTTCGGGTCTTCCAGCAACGGTTTGAGAACGGGCGCGAGCGGCTGCTCGAAGAGCTCTCCCTGGGCGCGCAAAAACATCTCCCGCACCAGGGTGTTGGTCTCCGGATTCTTGACGCTCCGCTTCTCCACCCGCACGGGCACGTAAAACCCCTCTCCTGCCCGGTGCGAGAACGCTAACCCCACCACGTCTGCGCGCATGGGGTCCTTGTGGGTGGTTTCCAGGTCCACCACAAACTTCCCTGCCTGGCGCAAGACCCGCGCGAGATTCTTCAGCTTTTCGGTGGTGTCGATGATCTCGTAGGCGCTCTTGCGCTTCACCTGTCTCGTGGTAACGCGTTCCAACCGGCTGTTGACCTCGAGTTCGCGCAGCAACTTCACCAGCGCCTCGTTGTCCGGCTCTCGGCGAACCAGCGACTCCACATCCACATCCAGCGGCACATCGGTGCGAATGGTGACCAGTCTCTTGGACAGCAGCGCGTCGTCGCGAAACTGCATGAGATTCTGGCGCACATTGGCGCGCGGCACCCTCTCGGCGTTGTCGAGCACCGCCTCCAGGCTGCCGAATTCCCGGATCAATTTCACCGCAGTCTTGTCGCCGATGCCTTTGACCCCAGGAATGTTGTCGGAAGTGTCCCCCATCAACCCGAGATAATCCACGACCCGGGCGGGCGGCAGTCCGATCTTCTCTTCCACGCCGTGGGCGTCGAGGACTTCCACCTCCTCGCCGGCCCGCTTGGGATTGTAGAGCTTGATGCCGTCGCCCACCAGTTGCATAAAATCCTTGTCCCCGCTCACCAGGTAGGTCTCAAAGCCTTTCTTTTGCGCGGATTTGGCCAACGTCCCGATGACGTCGTCCGCCTCGTAACCCGGGACTTCAAGCAGGGGGATGTTCAGCGCTTTGACGGTTTCGTGGATCCTGGGGACCTGATCGCGCATATCATCCGGCATTTTCTGGCGGGTGGCCTTGTACGCCTTGAACTGCTCGTGTCGGAAGGTGGGCCCGGGCGGATCGAACACCACCGCGATGTAATCCGGCTTCTCATTGTCCAGAATCATGAGCAAAAAGCGCAGAAACCCGAAGATGGCGCTGGTATTTTCGCCCCTGGAATTGGTAAGCGGATTCCGGATAAATGCGAAATAGGACCGATACGCGATCGCGGATCCGTCGATGAGAAAAAGCTTTTTTGTAGCCATGCTTGTTTTATCCGCGGTTTGGAGCTGCAGCAATGCAAGAGAATATAGAAGAAAATTCCTTCTTTGTCAAACGCGTACTTTTGGTTTGATAATCACGATTCTTTTTGTTATACTAGTGACGGAAAAAACGGTGACCACCTCGGAGACCACCGGGGATACAGAAAGGAGCAAACATGAACCCGAACGCAAATCAACAGATCAACGTGGAGTTGGGCGAGAAGGAAGCCGAGGGCATCTACTCGAACCTCGCTTTGATCTCGCATTCACCGGCCGAGTTTGTCATCGATTTTACGCGCATGCTGCCCGGCGTGCCCAAAACAAAGGTGTACGCCCGCATCATCATGACGCCACAGCACGCCAAGTCCTTCCTGCGAGCGCTGGAGGAAAATGTGGGAAAATACGAGAAGCAGTTCGGCGAAATCAAGATCCACGGGGCACAGCCCGCGGTGAATCAGCCCATCGGCTTTAAGGCGTCGCCCGAATCGGAGACAAACCGAAAATAAAGACTACCTTCGAAAACGAAAGACAAACCCCACCTGCCCGATGACCTGCGGGTTGGAAAAATTCCCCTGTCCCCACGACATCCCCACCTCCAGAAAAAGCCCGTGCAGGTTGAGCCCGGTGGTGACGCCGGTGTAGCTCCACGTCTGGCGCGAGTCGTAGTCGATCACCGTCGAGCCGACGACCAGGCTCACATCCCACTGCAGGGCCCGGCGGTCGGCCAGGCGGTACACCAGATTGCCCTGCACCCCGCGCACGTGCGGCGTGATCATTCCCGACAGGCGCCAACCGACTCCTGCGCGCGAACGAAAACCCACCACCGGCTGCACCAACCCTGGTGTGCCGACGCTGGCTCCCAATTCATACCTGGTACGTTTCTTCTGGCTGGTTTGACTGAAGCCGGCTCGAGTTTGTAAAAAAAGTAAACAGATCGATAATAAAATAAGCGATTTACCATGCATCAGATGTGGCTCGCAGCCAAAACGCGCAGATGTAAACATGACTTCCTCCTGCTCAGATTCGATGTTCCAACATTCGAAACCCCGAACTCCGGGTTTAAGGCATGCCGGCTTCCGCAACAAGCGTACCACAAGAACCTTAAGATCTGAAGCGGAGGGAGGAAGAAAAGAAAAAGGGCTGCACCGAAAAGCGAAGGAGACAACTCTACCGGTTGAATCCAACGCCTTCGGCACAACCCTTTGTCAGCAGAAACGAGGCGCTGATGCCGGGGACTTTAAAACAGCGGCTTGCCCACCAACTCGAAGAGCATGAACACGGTGAAGAACAGCATGCCGCCCAGAAACACGAGGGCAACCGCGCCAACTTTGAGGTTCTCTATCATCACCTCTCCGTATTCCAGTGCAGGTTGCAGGCTCACTTTGGCGTCTGCAACCAGCTTTGCCTGGCAAGCGAGGCGCATTTTGGGATTGTCGCCGAAATGGAGTTTTTCCTTCCAGGTCGGTGGAGAAACGCAGTCTTTCGGATCCACGAGAATGCGGTCGGTGCCGCACAACCCAAACCCGCGGCAGTTCAACAGCTTGTTCACCCCGCCGTAAACGGAGACCTTGTTCTTCGCCGCGATCTTGCGCAGGTCCTGGCCTGCTTCGGCGTCCACAGTGACATTGGCTTCCTGGAATTCAACCTTCGGCATAACATCCCTCCACGTTTTGATTCAGTTTGAATTGATGAAATCCGCCTTTCTGTTTACCGCACTTCCTGCTGCTAAAACCCGCGTCCGGGCTTTCCGCGCTAATTCTCACCCGGATGCAACACGTCGTGTATGCGCTGCTGCGCGGTCTTGGCCCACTCCGTTCCCGGGTAAGTGTCGACGATCTTTTGCCAGTACTGCTCGGCCAGTTTCTTGTGTCCCAAAGACGCATGAATCTCACCCAGGTAGAAGAGGGCAAAGAAGTAGGTGGGTTCCTTGTCCAACACGGTCTTGATCAGGTCGATGGCTCTGGCACTCTGATTGAGATTGTGGTACGTCAACGCCAGCGCGATCTTGATGTCCCGATTCTCCGGCTCGATCTCCAGATGGCGCTCGTAGTACTGCCGCGCCTTGTCGTAGCTGCCCGCGATGGCATACATCACCGCCAGACTGTCGATGGAAACGAGATCTTTCGGGTTGGCCTCGAGATTCTTTTGCAACCGGTCAAGCGTTTGGTGCACTTGCTGCATCGCGGCCGGATTGGGTGCGCCCGGCGCGGCAGCCGGGTTCGAAGCGCTCAGGCCTTCAGGTTCTTTATTCGCCCAGAAAAGCAACACGATAATCCCCGCAAAAATTGGGATGAACAAAAACGCGCCGTAAGAGGCTAACCAGCTTTGGCGGGCCGGGCCGGCTGCGGCCGGCGCTCGTCCTGCACCGGCTCCTACCGCCGTGCCACAATTGTGACAAAAGCTGGCACCGGGCTTTAGCGAACTGCCACAGTTGGTACAGCTTCTTCCGCCGGCTTTGGTGACTTTTTGGCCGCACTCGCTGCAAAATTTCGCACCGCGCGGTAACTCCGCACTACAGTTCGAACACTTCAAGGATCCCTCCTCTACGATTATTTATGTGGTCACAAAATCACTAAAGATTTGCTCTAAGGTATCGATTTTGTGATGCTGGTTTTTCTGGTGGTAAATGAGCACGAGATTTCGGATCATGCGGGCAAGAATCTCCCGGGGACCCGAAACCTGCAGATAGGTTTGATGAAACGGGTAGCCCAGGTGGTTCAGATACTGCTGGCAATCCCCCAGATAGAGAATCTGGCCGCGATTGAACGCGTCGATGTAGAACGTACGGCAACCGTCGTCGTATTTCAACAAAAAGTGACCCGGGAACCCCACGCCCTCGATGGGCAGACCCAGACGGCGAGCCACAAACAGATACACCGCGGAAAGGCTGATGGGAATCCCCAATCTGCGGTCGAGCACTCGATTCACGTAACTGTTCTGCGGGTCGTAGTAGGCGCGTGTGTTCCCCCGAAAGCCCAGGTCGAAAAAGAGCAGAGAATTGATGGCCTCGACCTTGCGGAGCCCGTCCCGGATGTTGAAAATCCGTTCGCCGGCTTCCTGCGCCAGACGGTCCAGCTTTCTCACATAGCCGCGGATGTCCAGCTCCGGGTACTCGATTTGCGCCAGAATAAAACACGCCTGCTCCAGGTCACAACGTGTGTGCAGGCTGAGCGTGTGAAATGCCGCAGCTAGCCTCCGTAGACGCAACTCTTCCAGCACGACCCCGGCCTCGATGCGAATTCGTCCCTCGCCGTCAGAGGTGATCGCCTGTCGCAGGTGCTCCGCCGCAGCCTCTCCCAAATTCAGCAAACGCGCTCGAGCAGTCTGACGAATATGTGGATCCGCGTCACCCAACAAAGTGACCAAAGCGGCTATTTCGCCATTTGCTTTTGTGCGTTGCTCACTCATTGACCGGATTTGAACGGATTCTTGCGGAAACGATTTTCGGTGCCGTTGAGCAGACGTCGGATGTTGGAGCGGTGGGTGTAAAAGATCAGCGCGCCCAGAAAGAGGCTGAACAGGATGAGGGAGTTCGAAACTGAGCGGCCCGGAAGGTGGTCCATCACCAAGAGGATAAACGGCAACGACAGCGCGGCACTGAGCGAGCCCACAGAAACGTAACGCGTGGTGAGGACCAGGCTGATGAAGATCAGGAAACAGATCAGCGCCGCCCAGGGGAAGATGGCGATGAGTACGCCGCCTGCGGTGGCCACGCCTTTGCCCCCCTTGAATTTTGCCAGCACCGTCCAGATGTGCCCGATGACAGCTGCGGTCCCGGCGATGAGCCGCACCAGGTCCGGCTCCAGGACCACAGGGTCGATCCGAATCTTCGAGATCAGAAGTGCGGCCAGCACCCCCTTGCCGACGTCCACGAGGGCCACGATAAGACCTGCCTGCCAACCCAACACCCGAAACGCGTTGGTGCCGCCCGCATTCTTGCTGCCAAACTCCCGGATGTCGATTCGTCGCGTGAGGCGCCCAAGCACGACGCTGGTCGGAAAGGAGCCCACGAGATAAGAAAGCAGCACAATGACAATCAGTGAATACATGATTTATTCTCCCAAGAATGCGACCCCTGCGGCCCCGGGCCCGGCATGGGCACCGAGAGCCGGCGAAACATTGACCAGCATCACATCCTTGACTTCGAACTGTCTTTTGATCCGTGCCACCAACCATTCGGCCTTTTCAGGCGCATCGGCATGGCCCACGGCAAACTTGAGGTTCCGTTTACCCGCGGCGTGTTCCCCCACCAGTTGCATCAGCTTCCGCAGCGCGGCCTGCCCACCCACGGATTTCGCCACCGTGACCACTTCCCCACGTTCGTTCAACGAAAGAATGGGCTTGACATTCAAGCCCCGGGCCACAAGACCGCGCGACCGGCTCAAACGCCCGCCTTTGATCAGATACTCCACGGTGTCGAAACAGATGAAAAAACGAATGTTTTTTGCCGCCCGCTCCACGCGAGCCGTCACCTCGTCCAGGTCGCAGCCCTCTTCCACCGCGAGCGCGGCCTCAGCCACCAGCAGCCCCAATCCCACGCTGACGTTGCAACCGTCCAGCACCCGGATCCGGTTTTCCGGAACGGATTTGGCCGCGGTCACCGCAGCCTGCCACGTTCCGCTCAACGCGCCGGCCAGATGGATGGAAATGGCCTGTTCATAGTGGCCCCACAACTCCTCGTAGGTACGGCGAAACTCACCAGGCGTGGGCTGTGACGTCTTCAATTCGCCATCGCAGCGCTGCAACAAGTGGTAAAACTCTTTGGGCGTGATGGTGATTTTGTCGATGTACTGTTCCTTGCCGATGGTCAACTGGATGGGCACCATCTGAATGTTGTGCCGGAGCACGAATTCCGACGGCAAGTCACACGATGAATCGGTGACCACCGCGATCTTGGTGGACTCCGTTCCGCCGTACGCGTCGCTGTGCTGATTGCGCATATCGTCATACTTGCGCCGCGTGACGCGGCCGAACTCCTCTCCCAGAGAAAAGACGCGCTGCGGTTCATTGGTGTGAATGTGCACCCGCACCTTCTCCGTGGATCCTGCAACGATGAGCGAGTTTCCCAGCGGCCTGAGTTTCTCCCGCAGTGTTCGCCGGTCGATTGCGCTGCCTTCCACAAGGCATTCGGTGCAGAACTGAAAGGTGATCTTTTCGGGTGCGTTTGCCACCTTTGCACGCGCCACCTTGCGGTCCGCCAGCCCCACAGCCTTTTCGATCTTGCCCGACTCCATGAAATGGTAAATGCCTTCCAGCATGTGGACAAACCCCTGGGCGCCGGCGTCCACCACTCCGGCTTTGGCCAACAGTTTCAATTTTCTCGGCGTATCTTTCAGCGAACGCTGTGCCTCCCGCAACCCCTCGCGCAAGACCTCGAGGAAATCGTGAGAGCTTTCACAGTGCTTTTTGACTCGCTCTGTCCAGTCGTGGATGACGGTGAGGATGGTTCCTTCTCTCGGCTCGGAGATGGCTTCAAACGCGCTGCGCCTCGCCTGTTCCACGGCTTCGGCAAACTGCTTCAAGCTCGCGGTCACCTTGCCACGGAAACTCTCCGCCAGGCCTTGAAAGAATTGCGCCAGGATGGCGCCGGAGTTGCCGCGCGCGCCCATCAGGGCCGCCTCGGCGAGACACTGGCTCATTTCTGAAAGACTCTCTTCGTGGCAACTGATCGCGCTCTCTGCGATGCTCTGCATGGTCAGCGCCATGTTCGTGCCGGTATCGTTGTCGGCAACGGGAAAGACGTTAATGCGGTTCAAGTTGTCCTGCATCAAGATCACTCGACGCGCGCCCGCGATGATGCCCTGTTTCAGTCGGATCCCGTCAAGGTAGTCAATTTTCATGTGTTTACTCACGGTTGCGGCACCAGGCTAAGTTGATTCAATTTAAGCGCAATAATCCTAAAAAGCAAGCAAAATGTCCCCGGAGGCCCGGGCGGCGCAGACGGTGTATCTGC
>CAYQOI010000174.1:0-2326 GCA_964419085.1 uncultured Cytophagia bacterium
GGCCACGTGCTTGAAAACTTCCGCACCGATGCTCAGTCGGTTGAATTCGAAGAAGTCTTTTCTCACGCCCGCCGTGTATCTGAACTGCTTGTCGTCGTCGTTCCAAAACCCCGCGCCCGCATCGCCGTAGAACTGCAGCCTCTCCACCGATTGCGGCCGCAGCTTGGCACCGAAATTGAGGAACAACCCCTCGACCCGATCGAAACGCGGGTTGCCGTAAAACTGAACGGCTCTTTCAATGTCGTATTCCGCCTCATCGCCGATTTTTTTGAAACTAAATTGCGCCTCCGCGTTGCCTGTCACAAGCAGCGTTAGCAGAACGCTGCTCAGGCAAAAACGCAAAAACCCGTGCATTCCACCTCCATCGAGATCAATTGCCAAAACCGCATTCGCGACTCCCTGGTCAAAATCAAGGCACCAAAATAGAAAAAAAACCGATGAGAAGCAAGCAGTATTTCCCTACGCTGTGCTGAAAAGGGACGCGGGGACGGCTGGCTCCCTAACACACCAAACAAACCTCTGCCGAAAGACTTCCACACCCGGTCAATGCAACAGGCTGGTGGCCAGGATGCCCACGAAGCCCAGCAGAAAGAAGAACGGCACGCGGTAGTCCTGGTTGTTTTCGTGCGCCATCGGCAGCAGGTCGCTGGTGGAAATGTAAAGAAATGAGCCGCCGGAAAGCCCCACCGCCAGGCTCAGCAAGTGGTAAGGGCGCAGGGGAAGAAGCAGGCCCAGAACCGCGCCGGCCACGGCCAGAATCGCGATGAGCGCCAGAGTCACCCACGCCTTCGCGCTGCGGTAGTGGTTGGACAACATGATCGTGGCGATGGAAATGCCCGTGGGCAACCGGTGCAGCAAAACCGCCAGGATCACGATGAAACCGAGGGTCTTCTGAAATTCGAAGCTCACCGCGATGGCGAACCCATCCAGCAGGCTGTGAAACCCCATCCCCACCAACGCAGCACGGCCAAACTGGTGGACGTGGCACTCCGCCTCGCGACACGCATGCACCATGGCCATTTTCTCGTAGCCGTACAGTCCGATAAAACCGATGCTCACCGCCAGCATGGCCCAGCGCCCGGCCTGCGCGACGCTCTGGGCCACCATGTGATTGAGTCCGGTGGAGAGGAGGACGCCGGCAGAAAACGCCACCAACAAAGTGAGATGCTTTTCCCCCAACCGCCGGTGAAGCAGTGGGATGCCGCCCCCCAGAACCGTCGCACCTGCCGCCAGAAACGAGAATGCCAGAACCAGCATCTGTTCAGTCCTCGGGCGCGAACCGCGCCAGGCGCATCGCGTTGCTGGTCACCCCAAGAGAGGCGCCCATGTCGCCCACCAACACCGCAACCACCAGCGTAACCAGGCCGGGAAACACGCCCAGCGCTAGAGAAAACTTCACCAAAATCGAAGCCAAAATATTCTCCTTTATCACGGTTTTCGCCTTCTGGCTCAGCTCCACGAGGTAAGGCACCCGACTGAGCTGATCCGACATCAGCGCGACATCCGCGGTTTCCAGGGCGCTGTCGGAGCCCGCCACCCCCATCGCGATGCCGACAGACGCCACCGCCAAGGCCGGCGCATCGTTGATCCCGTCGCCTACCATCGCGACTTTGCCGTACCTCGTCTGCAACCGTTTGATCTCCTCGACTTTTTCTTCGGGCAGCAGCCCGGCATGGTAGTGGTCGATGCCAAGCTGCTCCGCGATGGCGCTGGCGGTTTCCTGGTTGTCGCCGGTGATCATCACCACTTCCTTGCCGTCGGATTTGAGACGCCGCACCATCTCCGCGGCCTCCTCCCTGATCTCATCGCGCACCGCAATGATACCCAACACCTCCGTGGGCGTGCCCAGCAACATCGTCGTCTTTCCCGCCTTCTGTAGAAGGTGCAGCTTTTGGGTGGGAATTTCAACTGAAAAATCGCGGAAAAGCTCCGGCCGGCCCAGGTAAAAGCGTTTGTCCCCCATTTCACCCCACACCCCTTTGCCCGGAATCGACTCGAACCCCTCCACCTCGTGCAAGGTCACACCGTCCGCGTGCGCCACGATGGCTTTCGCGATGGGATGTGAGCTGCGTTGTTCCAGGGAGGCCGCGAGGCGCCCGATTTCGGCATCGGAACCGCCGTTGAGCGCAATCACGTCGGTCACCACCAGCTCTCCTTTGGTCAGCGTCCCCGTTTTGTCGAACGCAATGGCCTTAACGCTCCCCATCTCTTCTAGATAAATTCCACCTTTTATCAGCACGCCGTTGCGGCTGGCGCTGGTGAGCGCGGAAACGACGGAAACCGGCGTGGAGATCACCAGCGCGCAGGGACACGCGATGACCAGCAG
>CAYQOI010000174.1:2336-3058 GCA_964419085.1 uncultured Cytophagia bacterium
AACCAGAGATGAAACGCCGCGCCCAACAAAATCGGCGGCACGGTTGCCACCAGCACCGCCAACGCCACAATGCTCGGCGTGTAAAAACGGGCAAAACGGTCCACGAAGCGTTCGCTGGGCGCTTTCTGGCTCTCCGCTTCCTCGATCAAGTGAATGATGCGGGCCAGCATGGTGTGCTCGCTCCGCCTGGTCGCGCGCACTTCGAGGTAGCCCTCCACATTGATGGACCCGGCGAACACCGCGTCGCCGACCTGCTTTCCCACCGGCACCGACTCTCCGGTGATAGGCGACTGGTCCACACTGGAGGCCCCCTTGAGCACTTCCCCATCGACCGCGATCTTTTCTCCGGGTCGGACCAGCACGACATCCCCGATCGCGACCTCTTTCGCCGGGACGCTTACCTCCTTTCCCCCGCGGCGAACCCGAGCCACATCCGGAGTCAGTTGCATGAGCTCCCGCAGAGAGTTCCGCGAGCGCTCCACCGCATAGCTTTCCAACAGCTCGGCCAGCGAAAAGAGAAAAGCCAGGCTGGCGGCTTCGACGTACTCCGCGATGATCAGCGCGCCCACAATCGCCAGGGTCATGAGAAAATCCATGTTCAGGCGGAACGTTCTCACCGCCGCCCACCCCTCCCGGCTGAAGAAATACGCGCCGAAAACGGTGGCCGCGAGCAACACAAAGGCCGATGGGGAAAAGTCGCGACCCGCAAGCCGGAGCAGGGC
>CAYQOI010000174.1:3068-7304 GCA_964419085.1 uncultured Cytophagia bacterium
GGACAAGCCCAACGGCCAGCAGCAGACCGGATAGCGCGGTGAACCGCACCTCCCGGTCCTTCCAGAGCGCTTTTCGCTCGATGTTTTTATGGGCCTCCCGGCTCACCCGGTAGCCGATCTTCTCCACCGAGCGAACGAGGTCTGCGTGCGTCACCTCGGCCGGTACGTAGCTCACCTTTACTTTGCCGGAAGTGAAACTGGCTTTCACCTCCTCCACGCCGTTCATCTTGGCCACGGTCTGCTCGATGGTCACGGCACAATCGGCACAATGAAACCCTTCCAGCTCCAGTTCTTCGGTTTTGAGTTGTTGTTTATCCATCTTTACCTCGTTCTCATAGACTCACTCTGTCAAATGCTCCATAGCGGACCCGATCAAATCCCGGATGTGGGTATCATCCAGAGAGTAGTACGCGATCTTGCCCTCACGCCGAAACTTCACCAACCGCAGGTTTCTCAGCAGCCGGAGCTGGTGCGAAACCGCAGAACGGCTCACGCCCAGCAGGGTGGCGAGGTCGCAACCACACAACTCCTCCTCATTGAGCGCCAGTATGATTTTGAGCCGCGTGGGATCGCTCAACACCTGAAACGTCTCCGCCAGCCGGGGGATATTCCGGTTGGCTCGCAGCGTCTTCTCGACCCTGCGCACTTTCTTTTCGTCCACGAGAAAAATCTCGCAGGTTTCCCGCTCAGGCATGTCCGCCCTCCAGTAAAACAATTGAGCAATCATTCAATCGACCAAATTTAACATCTCTTCTGTAAAACGCAAGCGCTTTTTTAAAACATTTTTGTCATACACTCCACGCGTTGCCCCATCACAGCCAAAGAACTTGCTTTTTTGCAGGGGGTTTCTTAGTTTACAGCGCTGGCCCTGCTCGACGCCCGAGACGGCCACCATTCCACATTTGCCTTTGTTTTCAATTCTCTTTGAACTGATTCTTTCGATTGGAGCACGTCATGAGAAGCCACCACCTTTTTCTGTCTCTTCTGCTGTGCGGCTCACTCTGTTCTACCGCTTTCGGTCAATTCAAGCTAACCATAAAGTTCAGCCAGATGGATGCGAACCTCGGGCAGCGGCTGGAGATCCGCGTCTACGATGAAACCACCGGCTTCGAGGTCGGTTTCGCCAAGGTGCCCGAAATCACCGATCCGGCCTTCGACGTGCAGTTGTTCGTGTTGGTTGGGGGCAAAAGCTATCGGGTCGATTTCTACGCGGACGTCAACGACAACGGACAGTACGATCCACCACCCTTCGACGATGCCTGGAGGTTGCACGTGACCGACGTTCAAGGCGATGTCACCATGCCGTTCGCCCGGAGCACAGATTTCACCGACATCGCCTGGCCCGGGCCGTTTTCCCTGAGCGTACTCGACGGGATGTTTCGCGGGGTTTGGAAAAACGAGACGTTTTCCACCACCGATTCCATCCAGATGAACATCGCAGTGGATCTTGAAAACAAGCAGGCAAACGCTTCATTTACGTCCAAAGGCCTTTTCGGAAACCCTCAAACGGAGACCTTGACCTTCAGCGGCCCGGTGACCCAGGACGGCGACACCGCCAACGTCGTCGCGGACGCGCCGTGGTCCGGAGACCTGATGTTCGCCAATGGGCATCTTTCCGGAGCGGTAACCCTGCAGTCGGCGGGTCTGACTTCCAATCTCGAAGGAACCTTCGGGGTGGCGCAGGCGGTCGTGCGGTACCGGATTACGTTGCTGGATGGGACCGATTTTGCCACAGGTTACGCGGTAGTCGTCAAGGACAATGTGATTGTGCCAAACCGGGTCCCGGGTCCGTTCGTTCGTCTCTCGCCACAAGAGGGGGCCGCGGTGGACCCCCAATCCACGCTGCTTTCCTGGACCAGCTCACACGACGCGGACGGCGACCCCGTGACCTACGACGTTTCCTTGACATTCGACGGCACCGACACCACGTTCTCGCTGTCGGACACGAGCATGACCGTGGACTTCCTGAGCTTCGGCCTATTGGACGGCAGCTACACGGCCAACTGGTCGGTCACCGCGACCGATGGACAGCACACGATCCAGGCCTCCAACGGCGCCGGTTCCTTCACGTTTGACATTGCGACCGCGGTTTCCCAGGAAACGCCCGCTCAGATTCCCGAGGAGTTCGCGCTCTCGCAGAATTTTCCAAACCCATTCAATCCGACCACGACCATCGAGTTTGCCCTTCCGCAGCAAGCCCATGTGACGCTCAAAGTGTTCGACCTGTTAGGGCGGGAAATCGCGACGCTTGTGGACGCCCGACTCCGGCCCGGCTTCCACCGAACGGTGCTTTCCGGCGAGGGTCTCTCCAGCGGGGTTTACCTCTACCGGATCCACGCGCAACCCGTTACCGATGGAGTGCCACCCTTTTCGACGACGCGAAAATTCGTTCTCCTAAAATGACCATAGGAATCAAAAAGGAGGGCCGACATGGCCTCGTATAAAACGATTCTGGAAGAAACTTTGGACGCCTGGGAAAACGCCCGCTTCGGCATTATCGCGGAAGCGCAAAACATCCCGGAAGATCGCTTTGATTTTCGGCCTGCCGAGGGGGTGCGCAACGTTCAGGAACTCCTGGTGCACATCCTCGAGGTGGCGATGATGATGACGGGTGAACTGACGCGGCCGGATACGGATTTCCGCCGCGCACCGTGGCCTGAGTTACTCAAACTCTATGCTGGGCCCGCCTACAAAGCGGACTCCAAGGCAGCGTTGCTGGACCTGTTGGAATCCCAGTTTCGCGAGGCGGAGAGCAAATTCAGAGAAGCCGGTGAGTTGCACATGCTGCAATTGATTCGGCGCTTCGACGGCCAGCCGGGCACGCGTCTGGCCTGGCTAAACCACGGCATCGCGCAGGAAATGTACCACCGCGGCCAGCTCACGCTCTACGAGCGCCTGTTGGGGATCGAGCCGGCCCTCACCAGAAAGATCAGAGGCGCTTGAGATGACACAGACCTTGAAAGCCGTCACCATCTACACCGACGGCGCCTGCCTGGGCAACCCTGGACCCGGGGGCTACGCCGCGGTTCTGCTTTATCAGGGAAAAAGAAAAGAGATTTCGGGCGGGTTCAAAAACACCACGAACAACCGCATGGAGATCATGGCGGCCATCGAAGGGCTGAAGGCGCTGAAGGACAGATGTCGGGTAACGTTGTACAGCGACTCCCAGTATTTAGTGGATGCGATGACCCAGGGTTGGGTGGCGCGCTGGCGGGCAAACGATTGGAAGCGCAACAAACGCGAGCGGGCTAAAAACGTGGATTTATGGAAGCGGCTGTTGGAGTTGTGCCGCCGCCACGAGGTAGAGTTCAAGTGGACGCGTGGGCACGTCGGCACACCCGAAAACGAGCGCTGTGACCAGCTGGCGCAACAAGCCGCGTCCCGGACCGACCTGCCGAACGACCCAGGGATGGAGGAAGCGGGCCAGGAAACTTTGTTATGAGCCGCTCATCGCACAAAGATGGTTTCATCCCTGGCAGAGCCCACGGAGATGATGGCGATGCGGGTGCCCCCGAGCTCCTCGATGGCTTGCAGGTAGCGTCGCGCGTTCTCCGGAAGCTTTTCCCTGGAACGGATGTGCGCGGTGGGTTCCAACCAGCCGGGAAAACTCAGGTACACCGGCTCGCAGTTCTCCAAAACCTCCGCCTCCGCCGGAAACGCCTTGATCTCCTTGCCCCGGTAGCGATACGACACACAGACCCTCAGCTCGGGAAGCGTATCCAGCACGTCTAACTTGGTCAAAGCCAGCTCGTCGATCCCGTTGACCTGGACCGCGAAGCGCGCGATCACCGCATCAAACCAGCCGCAGCGTCTCGGACGGCCCGTGGTCGCGCCGAATTCGTCGCCGAGCTCGCGCAGATGAATCTCGTCGCTTTCCGGAATCTCGGTGGGAAACGGCCCCATCCCCACGCGTGTGGTGTACGCCTTGATCACGCCCAACACCCGGTCGACCTTAGTGGGTCCGAGACCCACGCCGCAACACGCGCCGCCGCTGGTGGGGTTTGACGAGGTCACATACGGGTACGTGCCGAAGTCGATGTCCAAAAGCGTTCCCTGAGCGCCCTCCAGCAGAATCTTCTTCCCCTCGTCAGCAGCGTGGTTGATGTACGCGGAGACATCCTTGACATACGCATCGATTTTTCTGTCGAATTCCAGGTATTCGTCGACGATGCTCTCCACATCCAACGCTTCGTGGTCATAGATCTTGCGCAGAATCTCGTTTTTTTCTTCCACATT
>CAYQOI010000175.1:0-7264 GCA_964419085.1 uncultured Cytophagia bacterium
CCGCGGTGATGCTCTCCCTGGCCGTGCATCTTGTGCACGATGCGGAGGTCCTGCTGAAAAACGCGGACACTGCGGCCGCGCTGAGCCTGGAAGCGATGATGTGCGAGAAGGACGCATTTGCTGAACCGCTCCATGAATTGCGGCGGCAGGCGGGACAGATCGCGACGGCGAAGAACATCCGGAACCTGATCGCGGGCAGCCGGCGGATGACGCCTGAAGCCCGGCAGGCGTATTTCAACCATATCACGCAAATGGAGTTGGAGAGGACTCTACCGGACTCGAAACAGGCCGAGCTGGCGGAAGCCATCAAAGCGTACAAGTTCCAACACGAATTCGAAAAGAATCGTGTACAAGACGCCTATTCGCTGCGTTGCATCCCGCAGGTGCACGGCGCGTGCAAGGATGCGTTTCGATACGTGCGAGAAGTCGTGGAACGGGCAATCGGCGCGGTCACCGACCATCCGGTCATCTTTGCGGAGGAAGGCGGCTCAGGTTTTTACACCCTCAGCGGGGGCAATTTTCACGGCGAACCGCTGGCCCTGGCGCTGGATTTTCTCTGTCTGGCCCTGGCGGAAACGGGGAGCATCTCGGAGCGCCGGGTCTTCCGGCTGCTGAGCCCGCGGATGAGTTTTGGTTTGCCCAGAAATCTCACCGGCGGGGAGGCGGGCTTGAACTCCGGTCTGATGATGGCGCAGTACACCGCGGCGCAACTGGTGTCCGAAAACAAGATTCTGGCCCACCCGGCCAGCGTGGATTCCATCCCCACCTCGGACAATCAAGAGGACCACGTGAGCATGGGGTTGATCGCGGCCAGGAAAGCGCGGCAGGTCTTGAAAAATGTGCAAAATCTGCTGGCCATCGAATATCTGGCTGCCACCCAGGCCTTACACCTGAGCGCGGCAGGGGAATCCGTAAGCTTCCAGAAATTCCCTCTGGGCGCGGGTACCGCTGTGGCTTTTCACCATGTCGTGGCATCCGGGAAGGCGCGAGCCGTAAACTTCGGCTTGATGCAGGAAGACGAGTTTTTGCACGCCAAAATCGCAGCGATGAACCAATTGTGTGCCTCCGGAGAGATCGTTGCGAAGATCGAAGAACGTTTGACCCTGGAAGTTTGAGCAACCGAGAGGATTCCGCCTGACATGTCAGTCATCAAACCTTCTCTACCCAAAGGAACGCGCGATTTCCTGCCCGACCAGATGGTGCAGCGACAGTTCGTCATGGGGAAAGTGCGTTCCGTGTTCGAAAGATACGGCTACCAACCGCTGGAAACACCTTCCATCGAAAAGCTCGATGTTCTATCCGGCAAGTACGGCGAGGAAGGCGAGCAGCTCATTTTCAAAGTGCTGCGCCGCGGCACCGGCCTGGAAGCGCTGCGCCGGGGCGGCAACGAGTTTACCGTGCGCAGCTACTCCGAGCTCGTGGAGGAGGCCCTGCGCTACGATCTCACGGTGCCGCTGAGCCGGGTCGTGGCCATGTATCGCAAGGAGTTGGTTTTTCCCTTCAAGCGCTACCAGATTCAGCCCGTGTGGCGAGCCGACCGGCCGCAGCGGGGGCGTTATCGTGAGTTTTACCAGTGCGATGTGGATGTAGTGGGCACAGATTCGATGCTGGCAGATGCCGAAGTCGTAACCATCGTTTTCGACGTTTTGAAGAGCCTCGGATTCCAGAATTTCAAGATCAGATTAAACAACAGGAAGATTCTCAACGCGGTGGTTGAGTCAGCCGGCATCCCTCCGGAGTTGGCCACGCCGGTTTTCATCACCATCGACAAGCTGGAAAAGATCGGGATAGAGGGGGTGGAATCGGAGTTGCGCAAGCGCGAGCTCAGCGCGGGGCAAGTAAAGGAAGTTCTGGGATTCCTGCAGATCGCAGGCGGGCCGGAAGAGGTGCTGTCGGATGTGGAGCGACGGTTAGGGGATCAGGTTCCGGCGCAGGAGGGCGTGGAAGAATTGCGCCGGATTCTGGAATTCTCCAGAGAATTGGGGGTTCCGGACAACGTTCTGCAGATGGACTTGTGCCTGGTGCGGGGTCTGGGTTACTACACCGGGCCCATCCACGAGTCGGTGGTCGAGGAGCCGAAGATCGGGAGTCTGACCGGCGGAGGACGTTACGACAAGTTGATCGGCATGTTTCTCGGTGAGGACCTGCCCGCGACCGGCGTCGCGTTCGGCATCGAAAGAATCATCGACGTCATGCGCCAGCTCGACATGTTCCCGGACAGTGACACCACCTCAAGAGTTCTGGTGACGCTCTTCGATGCGTCCACCGTGGAGGCCAGCCTCCGGTTCGTCCAGGCTTTGCGGCAGGCGAACATTCCGTCGGAAAGCTTTCTGGACGTCGTGAAGCTGAAGAAGCAGTTCAGCTACGCGGACAGGAAAAAAATTCCCTTTGTCGCGATCATCGGACCGGATGAGCTGAACGCCGGGCAGGTCACGGTCAAAGACATGCGGAGTGGCGAGCAAAAAACGCTGTCAGAAGAAGCCGCGGTCGAGTTTCTGCGCAGACCCGACGGCAAATAAAAAAGGGACTGGTTCCGCGACGATGCAGCGCAAAGGTGCTAGGGACCAGTCCCCGGGGTGAATGATCTCCACGAAGATGCTATGCCATAAGGAAGGATGGAGATCAAAGCTGTAGCTGCTTTTTGGCTATCCTTTTCCGCAAAAGAAGAAATCGCAGTTTGAGTAAAAGCACACGTAGCCTGAAAACGATTCTCTCGGAAACCATCCCTAGTTCCTCAAAGCATAACGGTTTTCCCTTTAGCAAATCAGGTGCCAGGTTTTGAAGTCATTCAAATTGCAAGTCAACATATTGTTTTTACAGCATTTACTAAATTCTTGCTGGGCGCCGAAATTTCCCCGAGGCTGACTGCTTTTGAAACAGTTGTGCAGAAATGAGACAGGCTTACTTTTTGGCGGAGGGTGCGGCTTTCACGCGGCGCTCGAGTCGCTGAGTAATGAGCGTCAGCACATCCTGCCACGCTTCGGGGTGAGCGTCATAGAATGCCTTGGCGCGCTCGAACGCGTCGCGCGAGACGTGGTATTTTGCCAGTATCTTGTCCAGGCCGGTTGCACCGGAGTCCGGGGGCACGGTGTTCGGACGAGCAGACAGGTAGTCCACATAGATCTGGGCAAACATCTCTGACGGGAGGGGTGGTTCTGCTCGCTTTGAACACGAGAGCCCGACCAGGAGAAGGAAAGGCACCAGCCGGAGGGTAACGGAAGCTATTTTCGACATGCCTTTTTGTTTCGTTTAGGTAAAAACATTCGCTAAATGTATATAAACATTAGACGTTTGTCAACCAAAATGTGCTTGACTTTTTAGGCGCTTTTTGATACTTTGGCATGCGAATTTTTCTAACTTCAGATAGATTTTGGGTTTAAAGACACAGAAACAGAAGCGCCAGTACGTTTGCCAAACGTGTGGTTATGTGGCGCTCCGCTGGATGGGGCGCTGCACCGAGTGCGGCGCGTGGAACAGCCTGGTGGAAGAGCGCGTCGCGGGCGGCACGCGGCGGAAACGCGCTGACGCGGGAAGCGGGATCGCGGAGCCGAAGCCCCTCGCCGCTCTGCCGCTGGACGATCAGGAGCGCATCAAGGTCAGCAGCGCGGAGTTTAATCAGGTTCTGGGAGGCGGAATCGTGTGGGGCTCGGTCATCCTCGTGGGCGGAGATCCGGGCATCGGCAAATCGACCTTGATGCTGCAGGAGGCCGTGAATCTGGCCGCGGAAGATTTCCCGGTGCTTTACATTTCCGGGGAGGAGTCGGAGCGGCAGACGAAGCTGCGCGCGCAACGGTTGGGAATCGACTCTCAATATCTGCACGTGCTGGCGGAAACCGATCTGGAGAACATGACCGCGCAGGTGGAGGCACTGGAGCCGAGGTTGGTTGTGGTGGATTCCATCCAGACCGTTCATCACCCTGGTCTCGACAGCGCGCCAGGCTCCATCGGGCAGGTGCGGGAGTGCGCGTTGGCTTTTGTGCGATTGGCTAAGAGCCGAAACATCCCCGTGTTTCTGATCGGGCACGTGACCAAGGAAGGCTACCTGGCAGGACCCAAGGTGCTCGAGCACATGGTAGATGTCCTCCTCCACTTCGAGGGCGACCGCGAGCACTTCTACCGCATCTTGCGTTCCATCAAGAATCGTTTCGGTTCGACGCGTGAAATCGGCGTTTTTGAAATGAAGGAAAACGGTCTGCAGGAGGTGAAGAATCCCTCGGCCATCTTTTTGGCGCAGAGAAGCGAGGATGTGTCCGGTTCATCGGTCACCTGCACCATGGAGGGCACGCGGCCGTTTTTGGTGGAATTGCAGGCGCTGGTGACGCCCACCAGCTACGGCTTGCCGCAGCGCAACACGACGGGGGTGGATCCCAAGCGGCTCTCCTTGCTGCTGGCTGTGCTGGAAAAACGCGTGGGATTGCGGCTGGGCACGCACGATGTCTTCGTCAACGCGGCGGGAGGGGTACGCATCGATGAGCCGTGCGCGGATTTGGGCATTCTGGTGGCCATCGCCTCGAGCTTCCGGGACAGGCTGGTGGACCCGAGCGCGGTGGTGATGGGAGAAATCGGACTGGGGGGCGAGATCAGGGCCGTGCCGCAGGTGGACAAACGCATCGCGGAAGCCGCCAAGCTGGGTTTCAAGAAAGCGGTCGTACCAGGTTTCAATGCCGGCACCTTGGATGTCCCGGCTCCTTTAGAAGTCTTTGGTGCGGCCAAAGTGGAAGAGGTTTTGCAAGAGGTCTTGAATTGAGCTTTGGGTTTCGAATTCTTGCGGAAGACGCCGAGAGCGACGCGCGCGCCGGCATGTTGGAAACCGCGCATGGGGAGGTGCACACGCCTGTCTTCATGCCGGTGGGTACGCAAGGGACGGTAAAGACCTGCTCTCCGCACGAACTCATCGAAGTGGGCAGCCAAATCATTTTGGGCAATACCTATCATTTGTACCTCCGTCCCGGCACCGATGTCATCGAGGCGGCGGGCGGTTTGCACAAGTTCAGCAGTTGGCCTGGCCCGATTCTCACCGACAGCGGCGGCTACCAGGTCTACAGTCTCGCCCAGCTCCGCAAGGTCTCCGATGATGGGGTTGTGTTTCAATCGCATCACGACGGTTCTTACCACGAATTCTCGCCGGAACGCAGCGTGGATATTCAGCGCAGCCTGGGGTCCGACATCATGATGGTGCTGGATGAGTGTCCGCCCTACCCGTGTACGGAAGAATATGCTGTGGAATCTGTGGACCGGACGACTCGGTGGGCTGCGCGCTGCCGGGCACATTTCCTCGCGACTGAGCCCAAATACGGTGCGGAGCAAGTACTGTTCGGTATCGTTCAGGGGAGCACGTTTCACCATTTACGGGAGAAGAGCGCGCAGGCTTTGGTGCAGATGGATTTCCCCGGGTACGCCATCGGAGGCCTGTCCATCGGCGAACCCAAGTCCGTCTTGTTTGAGATCGTCGCATTCACGGCCGCGCTTTTGCCGCGGGACAAGCCGCGCTATCTCATGGGCATGGGAAAGCCCGAGGACTTGCTGGAGGCGATTTCGCTGGGCGTGGACATGTTTGATTGCGTGATCCCGACTCGCAACGCGCGCAAAGGCCAGGTGTTTACCCGCCGGGGACCTATCAACGTGAAAAACGCGGTTTACAAAGAAGATTTTCGGCCCATCGAGGAAACATGCAAATGTTATGCTTGTTTAAATTTTACGAGGGCGTATTTGCGACACCTGATTCATGCTGATGAAATTCTGGGGCTGCGATTGACCACGCTGCACAATCTGTTTTTTTATCACCAACTGGTTGCCGAAGCGCGACAATCCATCCTCGAGGGGCGTTTTGTAGCATGGAAGGAGGCGTTTCTGGCTGAATACGGGATGAAACAAGAAACACTCACTGCAGTTCACAACCTAAGCTAACAGCGGAGGGAGAATTGGAACAATTACACGTTTTGGCGATTGTGCTTTTGCAGGCGGGGAAGCAACAGGGTGGCGGAGGCATGTTCGGTCTGCTGCTTCCCATGTTGCTCATCTTTGCGATCATGTACCTGCTGATTTTCAGGCCTCAGGCCAAGAAGCAAAAGCAGCATCAGGCGATGATCAAGGAGCTCAAACGCGGGGACAAAGTCGTGACCGCGGGCGGAATCTACGGCACCATCGTCGGCACCAAGGAAAAGGAAAAGACGTTCATCCTCGAAATCGACAAGAATGTCAAGATCGAGGTGACTCAGTCTTCAATCGCCAACAAACGCCAGTAGCGAGGTGACAGTGCGAAACATCCTGATCTATGGGCATCCGGTCCTGCGCATGAAAGCCAGGCCCGTGGAGCAAATCGATGACGACATCCGGGATTTGGCCGAGGAGATGATCGAGACCATGGAGGTCGCCGACGGGATCGGTCTGGCGGCACCCCAGGTGGGGGAATCGCTGTCACTCTGCGTGGTGAATATGGCACTCATCGAAGACGGCGCCGCGGCACGGGTTTTCGTCAATCCCGAGATCCTCGACACGGAGGGCTCGTGCACCATGGAAGAGGGATGTTTGAGTATCCCGGACATCCGCGAAGATGTGGAGCGACCGGAAAAGATTCGGCTGCGCTACCAGGATTTGGACGGGCACGAATTCGAGGAAACATGCGACGGCATGCTCGCCCGCGTGCTACAGCACGAAATCGACCATCTGAACGGCGTTCTTTTCGTAGACCGTATCAGCCCCATCCGGCGGAAGCTGCTCTCCAAAAGGCTCAAAAAGCTCGCCGCCGGAAAGAGGTCGATTTCGCCCGCGTCCGTGTCAACCTGAGTCTTCGATGAAAATTGTGTTTATGGGCACACCGGCCTTCGCTGTCCCGAGTCTCAGCACGCTTCACGAAAGTCGGCACCAGATTGTTGCGGTGGTAACGCAACCCGATCGGGCCGCCGGTCGGGGGTTGAAGCTGCGCGCCTCACCCGTAAAATTGGCTGCAGAACAATTGGGCCTTCCTGTGCTCCAGCCGGAGTCGCTTGCGGCGCCAGACTTTGTGCAGCGCCTTCAGGGCTTAGACGCGGACCTCTTCGCGGTGGTGGCGTTTCGCATCTTACCTGAGAGCATTTTTACCATCCCGCCAAAAGGTACCGTCAATTTGCACGCGTCGCTGTTGCCCAAATATCGCGGGGCCGCGCCCATCAATTGGGCCATCATCAATGGAGAGACGCGCACCGGCGTGACCACGATTCTCATTCGCAAGGAGGTGGACGCTGGCGACATTCTTTTGCAGAGAGAAACGGAAATCGGCGAGGAT
>CAYQOI010000176.1:0-7253 GCA_964419085.1 uncultured Cytophagia bacterium
CACCCATCTCGCGCTGATCAGCGCGAGATGGGTGAAAGCCTGCGGAAAGTTGCCCAGCGCTTCGCCGCACGGTCCCGTTTCTTCGGCATAGAGTCCCAGGTGATTGGCGTAGCCCAACATTTTTTCGAACATCAGGCGGGCTTCGTCCAGGCGGCCGCGGTCGACCCGGCCGGCGCGGGTCAGCGCTTCCACCAGCCAGAACGTGCAGATGTTGAACGTGCCCTCATCGCCCTGCAACCCGTCAGGCGTTTCGTCCAGATTGTAGCGGTAGACCAGGCTGTTGGAGACCAGCCCTCCGGTTTCCGGCGATTGATTGATGGCGTCCAGCGTGCTGAGCATGCGCGGGTCCGTAGGCGAAAGGAAGAAGACCAAAGGCATCATCAGATTCGCCGCGTCCAGCGATTGGGTGGCGTAGTGCTGCACAAACGCGCCGCGTTTCTTGTTCCATCCTTTGGCCATGATCTCCTCGTAAATCCGGTCCCGACATTTGAGCCAGCGGTCGTGTTCTGCCGGGAAGGAACGTTTGTTGGCCAGGCGGAGTGCCCGGTCGACCGCGACCCAGCACATGAGTTTGGAGTAGACAAAATGTTGCCGGCCTCCGCGCACCTCCCAGATTCCCTCATCTTTTCGGTGCCAGTTGTCGCACACCCAATTGATCAGCCGCCGCAGATCCACCCAGAGGTCATAGGAGATGGGGGTGCCGTACTTATTGTACAGGTAGACCGAATCCATCAGCTCGCCGTAGATATCCAGTTGCAATTGGTTGTACGCGCCGTTTCCGATGCGTACCGGTTTGGCCCCGCGGTAGCCTTCCAGATGGGTGAGCGTCTCTTCGGTGAGCTCGTGGCGTCCGTCGATGCCGTACATGATCTGCAATGAACCGTCCGGATTGAGCTCATGACACCGTTTTTCCAACCAATCGATGAAATGCGCGGCCTCCTCGGTAAATCCGATGCGCAGGAACGCGTAGACCGTAAACGCCGCGTCCCGGAGCCAGGTGTAACGGTAGTCCCAATTGCGTTCTCCGCCAAGATTCTCGGGCAGGCTGCAGGTGGCCGCGGCGACGATCGCGCCGGTGGGTTCGTAGGTGAGCAGTTTGAGCGCCAACGCGGAGCGGTAGACCTGTTCTCGCCACCTGCCGGTGTAGGTGCATTTGGCCAGCCATTGGCGCCAGTAATTCACCGTCTTTTTGAACAACTCGGTTTCGGCCGCCTCGGACAACGGGTCGGCTTGTGGGAGCGTGTGGTTGAGGTCGTAGAGCAAAAAGGTCGCGTTGTGTCCTTCTTGCAACACGAACTGCGCCGCAGCGGCGCCGTCCACACTCTCCAGGGGGATGTCGGTGGCCAGCTCGAGGCTCAGCCCGTCGGAGTGAAATCGGACGCCTCTGGACGTCACTTCGACTTTGTGCTGGTCGCGCGCATAGTTGAAAGCGGGCCGGCACTGCACCTCGAAGCGCATGCTCCCGCGCACGACGTTTACGCGGCGCACCAATTGCTGGCACCGCTGCCCGGCCCGAAGCTCGCCCACGGGCATGTAGTCGATGATCTCCGCCACCCCGTCGGACGAAAAGAAACGCGTGACCAGAATGTTGGTGTCCGGCCAGTAGAACTGTTTGGTGGTGGCGCTGTTTTCCGGCGCGATCTTGAATCGCCCGCCCTTTTTGTCATCGAGGATGGCGGCAAAAACGCTGGGGGAATCGAAGCTGGGCAGACAGAGCCAATCGATGGAGCCGTCCATGCCCACCAACGCGACGGTGTGCAAATCGCCGATGATGCCGTAATTCTCGATGGGTTGATACGCCATGGGACCCTCCCCGCATGAGATTGTGTTTTTTTCTCCTCGTACCTGATGGAGCTCAGGCGAGCTCTCTCCCCTTCACACCGGTCATTTTCTCCACAAACCAGACGCCCAGGTAGCAAAACGGTGTATCCAGCGCCGCGATGACGACTTTGATCACATACACCCCGAGGATGATGTGAACGAGGTCGCCCAGACCGCCGGTAAATACAGTGGGATTCTTGTAGAGAAAAATCGTGTTGACCGTCACGGTGTCTACAAATTGGGAAATCATGGTGGAACCGTTGTTGCGCAGCCAGAGATGTTTGCCGCCGGTGAGCCGCTTCCAGAAGTGGAACAAGCGCACATCGATGAGTTGGGCCAACAGATAAGCCGACATGGACGCGAAGAGCAGGCGCCAGACCGGCCCGAAGATGTTGACGTAGTCCTGTTGCAGCGGATAGACGTGTGCCACCGGCAGCGCGATGCCTACCAGCGAAAAGGCCAGCAAGACGAGACTCATGACAAAGCCCATGATCACAAGATATCGGGCCCGCCGCGCACCGTACATTTCGGAAACGATGTCTGTGATCAGAAAGGTCAGCGGAAACCAGATGATGCTCACCGGCAAAATGCGGCCCATGAAGGTAAACAGCTTGACCCCGACGGTGTTGGTGAGCAGAACGAAAGTGACGAAGACCGCCATGAAGCCCACATAGATGGTCTCGTAGGGACTGGTTTTGGGGGCTGGCTTCAACTTTGTGATCGGTGCTTTGGGCACCACGGAGGAGACGGTCACCTGTTTCAACTGCGGTTCTCCTGAGATGTTCGCTAATTCAGAATCAGTTCCATCTGCACCGCGTCGGTCTTCCTGAACGGAGCGACGGTCCGTCTGCGGCCGACGGAGGGCGCAGAGGCCTAGACCTCGATCTGAACGTTCGGCCCTTCTAACTCCAGAATGCGCTGTATTATTTCCTGCGGGAGCGGAGCTTTCTGTTTTTGGTTGTAGTCGTAGGAAACCACCAATCCTTCGCCCACAGCCGCGGTTTTCTGGAGCGTCTGGCTGAAAATGAGGTACTCCATGGTGAAACGGTCGAGTTGCACCTTTGGCACCCGCGCGGCAACCGTCACCTTATCCGGATAGGTGAGCGGGATGATAAACTTGCAGGAAGTCGACGCCAGGATGGGGCCGACTCCGGTCTGCGCCACCAGCGACATGTAATCCAGTCGTTGGAAATAGGCGATCCGGGCGCTTTCGAAATAACGAAAATAGACGGTGTTGTTCAAATGTTGAAACGCGTCCATTTCGCCCCAGTGAACAGGGACCTCGATGGTCACCGGAAAATCTTTGAGTTCATTCATGGATCTGGGCTCCGTCAGTTTTGCGCGAATGTCTTCTTGTGCCAGAACCGCACTATCCAGGCCGCCACCAGCGTGCTCAGAGTCGGCAGGATGATGAAAGTCAACTGGATGGCCTTGGACGAGGACGTGCGGATGGGACTCCCTGGATGCAGTACCCGGGGTGTCCCCAGGATAGACCACATGAGAAAGAGTGCGAGGAACGCGCTGAGAATCCCTGAAATGCGCGGGGACGTCCCGGACCGCGTCACGAATTGCACCAACGCGGCCGCCACCAGAAAGCGGACAGACGCCAGCACGCGCGGTTCCTGCCAGTAAATCGCACCCCAGTTCACCCGCGCCGCCGCCAGGCTCATGATAAACCCCGCGGCAAACCAGAGCAGGGCAACCCGAGAGATGACGCGATTCCAGCGCTGCAAGTCCGGGTTCCGTGTGACCACCAGGGCCAAGCCCAGCAGTCCCGCGACCGTGAAACCCAACATGCCTGCCCAGGTAAGCGAAACGTGCACGTAGACCACCTTGATGCCTTGACCCAAAGTGCGCTCAGCCGGCGCGAACCAGACCACCAGAACCGCTGCAGTGAGAAGTGACAGCAACGAGACCCATTGTTTGCCCCGCGGCTCAGTCATCGATGCTCTGCACGTTAACCATGGGTTCTTCTTCCGTGAGCACGACGATGACTCGCCACGACCGGCAACAGACCTGGCAATCCTCCACATAGGATTGATGCTGGCCCGCGGAGTAGTCGATAAAAATTTCGTTGCGCTGCCCGCAGTACGGGCAAAGAACTTCCACCGTGTCCTGCATGATTCAATTCACCGTAGGCGTTGACTTTTTCGTCAGGAAAAAATAAACGAAAAAGGACACCAGGGCCGCGGAAAACCAGGCGCCGTTGAACAAGAATTGCAGCGCGGGATGCAGTTTCCCCAGCAGCGCCACCGCGATGCCCGCGGCTAACGCCAGCAACGCGGGATGATTGAAGCCGTTGCTGTAAGCGTAATCTCCAGTTTCGCTGTAAAGGTCACGCAGATTCAGCACACCTCGGCGCACCGCCACGTAGTCACACACGATCACGCCCACCGCCGCGCCCAGGAGGCCCGAGTAGCTGATGAGCCAGGTCTGGTACATGTCCAGGAGCTTCCACGGCAGAATGAAAACGCCGATCAAGCCCGCGATCAATCCGCCGGTGCGGAAGCTGACCTTGCGCGGAGCGAGGTTGGAGAAGCTGTTGGCCGGGGCGACGACGTTGGCTGCGATGTTGGTGCTGAGCGTCGCGACCAGCAGCACCAGCATCGCCAGCACACCGAGCAGTGGACTGTGGTGCTCTTCGGTCAGTCGAGCCAGCAAGGTCACGGGGTTCCAGATGGCCTCGCCGTACAGGATGAGCGTGGCGCTGGTGACCGCCACGCCGATGAACGCGAACAACGGCATCGTCGTGAGCAGGCCAATTCCCTGTCCCAGAATCTGGTCTTTCTGACTCCTGGCGTAGCGGGTGAAGTCCGGGATATTCAACGACAGCGTGGCCCAGTAGCCCACCATCGCGGTGAGCCAGGGGATAAACAGCGCGAGAATAAAGTTCGAGCGCGAAGTCGAGCGGCCCGCTGCGATGAGGTCATCTGATTTTTGCAACAGGGTGCCCAGCCCGCCGACCTTGCCGGTGGCCCAGAAGAGCAGCGCCAGGCCGGTGAGCAGCAGAAACGGCGCGGCCGCGGTCTCCATCCATTTGATGGATTCCGTGCCTCCCCAGACGAAATAGAGATTCATCAGCCAGAAAATGAGGAAGCCCAGGAATTGCGGCAAGCCGTACCCCATGAACCGAAACCCGCCGCCGAGCTGCGCCCATCCCGGCCACAGGATGCGCAGGATTTCGTGGATGGCCAGCCCGCCGATCCAGGTCTGGATGCCGAACCAGCCGCAGGCGATGAGCGCGCGCAACAGACTCGGGATGTGCGCCCCGCGGATGCCAAATGAGGAGCGCACAAACGCGGGAAAAGGGATGCCGTATTTCGTTCCGGCATGGCCGTTGATGGCCAGCGGAATAAACACCAACGCGTTGCCGAGGAAAATCGCCAGCAGACTCTGCCACCAGTTCATGCCGCTCTGAATCATGCTGGAGGCCAACATGTAGGTGGGGATGCAGACGCTCATTCCCACCCACAGCGACGCGATGTTCCAGAGCGTCCAGGTGCGCTCCTCGACCTTCGTGGGCGCCAGGTCGGCGTTGATGAGGCCCGGCGTCAAATTGTCCACCACCTGGGGCGCAGCGGAAGACGTGACATCCGTTCGCATCATATGAGTAAGACCTTGACTACAGGCCCACCCGGTGGTGGTGTCTTGCCTGGGGTAAGCATTTGGGGTGATTCACGTCCTGGAGTTGATCCGTTCGCGCGCCTGGGTCAGCGCCTGCCGGGTCAGGACCCGGGCCAGATGGCGCCGGTAAGCCGAAGAGGCATGCAGGTCATCCGGCGGGTCGATGTCCTGTTCCGAGGCGATCTGCGCCGCCTCTCCAATGACGCTTGCGCTGAGCTTTTGCCCGGCCAGCGCCTGCTCCGCTTTCGTCGCTCGCACCGGGCCGTTCCCCACGCTGATGAGAACCACTCTGGCGTTCCGGCAGCACTGTTTCTCGTCCAAGGTTACCACCGCGGCCACCCCCACCAGGGCGAAGTCGCCGTGACGTCGCGCAACTTCCCGAAAAGCCCAGCCTGTCTTGGCCGGCAGGTAAGGGACGGACACCTCCGCGAGGATCTCCTCGGGCTCCAGCGCGGTGGTAAACAGGTCCAGGAAGAAGCTTTCCGCCGGCAGACGGCGCTCCCCCTTCTCACTGCGCAGCAAAAAGGTGGCATCCAGCGCCACCATCACCGCAGGGAGCTCCGCCGCGGGATCTGCGTGCGCCAGACTTCCCCCGATGGTCCCGCGGTTGCGTATCTGCGGGTGCGCGATGTGCGGCATGACCTCGTGGATCAGCGGTGCGTGCTCCGCAACCAACGCGCTTCGCTCCGCGTGCCGTTGCCGCACCATGGCGCCGAAGTGCAAGCTCTGGTCGCTTTCCTTGAGATAAAACAGGTCGCTGACCCGATTGAGGTCCACCAGGACTTCCGGCTGGGCCAGACGGAAATTCATGGTGGGCACCAAACTCTGCCCCCCAGCGAGCACCTTGGCGTCGTAGCCGTACTGGTTCAACAGGCTGAGCACCTCGGCAACGCTGGTGGGGGCGAAATACTTAAACGGGGCGGGTTTCATGCTTAGGCCGGATGTCTTTTCTTTTCATCGTCCGCGGGTGAGCGTGCCGGCGTTCCGGCGCCCGACTCCCGTTCTGCGGCCCGCACCAGTTCGAACAGCCGGTTGGGACTCAGGGGAATCTCGAGAATTTCGAGGCCTTCTTCCGACAGCGCATCCTCCACCGCTTGTGCGAAGAGCGCGCCCACCGGGATGCAGCCGGCTTCTCCCGCGCCCTTGATGCCCAATGGGTTGAGCGGCGAGGGCGTTTCGATATGGTCGGTTTCGATTTCTGGAACGTCGGTTGCCGTTGGGAGCAGGTAGTCCATGAACGACGCGTTGGTCAACTGACCGCTCTCGTCGTAGGCGAGCTGTTCGTAAAACGCGTTGCCGATGCCCTGGGCTACGCCGCCGTGGATCTGTCCCTCGAGGATCATGGGGTTGATCACGGTGCCACAGTCGTGTACCACCACGTATTTTTTGATCTGCACCAGCATGGTCTCCGGGTCCACCTCGACGATCATCGCGTGTACGCCGCTCGCGGTGCTGCCGCGGTCCGGTCCGAAGTAGTCGGTCGCTTCCAGGCCTGGCTTGGTGCCGGGCTTCACCGCGCCGCGCAGCGGGTTGGCTTTTTGGGCCAGTTCTCCCAACTTGATGTACTTTCGGGGAACGCCTTTCACATAGACTTTCCCCCCTTCCAGGACCAAGTCTTCTTCCGCGACTTCGAGTTCCTCGCTGGCGTGTTTGAGCACCTTTTTGCGCACGGCTACCGCGGCGGCATGGATGGCATTTCCCGCCACCACCGCGCCGCGGCTGGCGAACGTACCACAGCCCCAGTGAAACTCGCGCGTGTCGCCAGTCACCACTCGAACGTCGGTCACATCGACGCCCAGTTGCTCGGC
>CAYQOI010000177.1:0-5493 GCA_964419085.1 uncultured Cytophagia bacterium
TTCAACCTGATCAGCGACCCGGGAGAAACGCAAAACCTGTGGCAGCGGGAACCGAAGGTCGGTGCCTGTTTTGAAACCTTGACCACAGAGCGTCTGCAGCGCTTCGATCGCATCCGGGTGCGCCGTCGTGTTAGCGAGCTCAGACAACGACTTTTTTCTGCCGAAGATCATGCCCTACGCCTTCCACAGTGACCCACGGCAAAAGTGGCAGCACCAGTATTTGACTGCGAAACACCACATCATTTCGTTTGTGGAACAGGTGCACCCGCTCCCTGACGGCGCAACCGTTCTGGAGGTGGGCTGCGGCGAGGGCGGCGTGCTGAAAGCGTTCGTGGAGCGAGGCTGCAAGTGCCACGGGATCGATCTGGCCGAGGGCCGGATCCGGAACGCGGCCAAGCTGCTCGCGGAGGAGGTGGAGCGGGGGGAGATCCGGTTTTACTGCGGCGACGTGCACGACACGGAGATTTTCGCCCACCTGGAAGGAGCCGTCGACCTCATCGTGCTCAAGGATGCCATCGAGCACATCCCGGAAAAGGAGCGGATCTTGCGGGCTTTGCAGCGGTTCGTCAAACCCGACGGTGCCATGTTTCTGGGCTTCCCGCCGTGGTGGAATCCGTTTGGGGGTCATCAGCAGGTGTGCCGCTCGGTGCTCCGGTACGTGCCCTGGTTTC
This sequence comes from uncultured Cytophagia bacterium, assembly GCA_964419085.1. Taxonomy (GTDB): domain Bacteria; phylum Zhuqueibacterota; class Zhuqueibacteria; order Oceanimicrobiales; family Oceanimicrobiaceae; genus CAYQOI01. The sequence goes on from CAYQOI010000177.1 coordinate 672, forward strand.
ATATTCTTCCCAAACCGCTTTACCGCGCGATTCTCAGGGCCTTTGGAGAAAGCGCTGCCTCCATTGCTGCGCTGATGGAAATTTACGACACGCGCATTTCCACCGGGCGATTCGAGCGTCTGGTGCGAAAGACAGGGTGGCGGGTGCGCAAGCGGCTGTTTTTTCTTTTCAATCCCGCCTACCAATTCAAATTCGGGATCAAACCGCGCAAGCAACTCCCGTTTCTTGCGGCCATACCGGTCTTGCGCGATTTCGTTTCCACGGCGGTGTACTATTTGTTGGAGAGGTGAGAGGATGGCGTTCGCCACTGCGGATTTGTGCACCGCGGGTGTTTTTCACATCACTGCCGCGTCGTTTAGGGGCCACCATCCGGACGCGGACCGGGAAGGGTTTGGGGTGGCAGGTGGAAACCTCGGTGGTTTGAGATGATCGGCTCTCGACTCAAAAGGCTCCTCAGAACATTTTTGGTTCCGCCTTCCAAGAGACGGCATGCGCTGGTGGGGCCGCTGCACCTCTGGAAAATGAAGCGGGATTTCCAGATCGCGTTTTTACGGCAAGCGGGCCTGCGGCCGACCCACTACCTGCTTGACCTGGGTTGCGGCACCTTGCGCGGGGGAATTCCCATCATCCGGTATCTGGAGGCCGGCCACTACTACGGCGTGGAGAGCCGTGCGGAGGTGCTCGCCGAGGGTCTACGGGAACTGCGGGAGGCCGGCCTGGAGAAAAAGGCGCCGGTTTTACTCCACAGCGAGCGGCTTTCAGACCTGGAGCTGTCCCGGCGATTCGACTATGTCTGGGCATTCTCTGTGCTGATTCACATGCCCGATGAGGTTCTTGCCGAATCGCTCCGGTGGCTTTCTACTCATCTGCAACCGGATGGACAGTTTTTTGCCAACGTGAACGCCGGCGCTGCGCCGGATGGGGAGTGGCAAGGTTTTCCCATCGTGTTTCGGGAGGTAGAATTCTATCGCAAACAGGCGCACCGGTTCGGTTTAGAAATGGAGGTCGTAGGCACGCTCGGCTCTTTGGGCCACCGTTCGGGTGTCAAGGCACAGGACGAACAAATCATGCTGAGATTCCAGCTTAGGCCTTGAATGCCTTTTCTCCAAAGTGGGGTGCGGGATGCGAAAAGAGTTGAATATTTGGCTTAACTTGTTTATTTTCGTGCGAATTATGCCAAGCTTAAAATGGGGCTGAGACTGCATTAAAATGAAAGATAACTTGCGCGTCGCCCACATCGGTACGGGCCGCTGGGGTAAGAACATCGTGCGCAATCTGCACGAGCTGGGGGTGCTCGAGGTGCTCTGCGACGCGGATCAGAAGGTGCTGCAATCATTTGGGAAACAGTACCCGGGGGTGAGCCTGGGCACCGAACCCCAACGCGTTTTTGAAAACAAAGACATCGACGCGGTCACCATCGCCACGCCCGCGGCAACCCACTTCGAGCTGGTCCGGGAGGCGTTGGGCGCAGGCAAAGACGTATTTGTGGAAAAGCCGCTGGCGCTGCGGCCGGAAGAAGGCGAGGAGCTGGCTCGCCTGGCGAAGCAAAAAGACAGGATTCTCATGGTGGGCCACATCTTGCGCTACCACCCGGCGGTGCTGCGCATCAAAGAGCTCATCGATGAGGGCGCGTTGGGCCGGGTGGGGTACTGCTACTCCAACCGCCTCAATCTCGGCAGGGTGCGGAAAGAGGAAAACATTCTGTGGAGCTTTGCGCCACACGACATCTCCCTGTTCAATTACCTCATGGGCGGACCGCCCGATGAGGTCAGTGCGTCGGGTGAGGTGATCCTGCAGCCGGGGATTCACGACGTGACCCTCACGGTGTTGAAATGGCGGAGCGGGGTGATGGCACACATCTACGTGAGCTGGCTGCATCCGTTTAAAGAACACCGTCTGGTGGTGGTGGGCGACAAAGCCATGCTGGTCTTCGACGACACGCAGAAAGAGGACAAGCTGGTGCTGTACGACCGCGGCATCGATTTCATCAAGGGTGAGCCGGTAAAACGCGACGGTGCGCCGCGGCGCGTGGAGTTTGGGGCAGGCGAACCGCTGCGCAAAGAGCTGGAGCATTTCCTGGCCTGCGTACGGGACCGGACGCAACCGCACACGGATGCGACGGAAGCGCTGGCCGTGTTGCGGGTTCTCAATCTCGCCCAGTCCTCGCTGGTGGGAAGCAAGCAGGCGGTGGGCACGTCTGCCGCCAAGGAGTTCTTCGTCCATCCCACTGCGGTGGTGGATGCCGGCGCGGAGATCGGTGTGGGCACGAAGATCTGGCACTTTTCGCACGTCATGCCCGGCGCCAGAATCGGCGCGCGCTGCAGTCTGGGCCAGAACGTCTTCGTCGGTTCTGACGTGCGCATCGGCGACAACGTGAAGATCCAGAACAACGTCTCCGTCTATCAGGGCGTCATTTTGGAGGACGACTGTTTTTGTGGCCCGTCGATGGTTTTCACCAACGTCAAGACCCCCCGCTCGGCTTTCCCCAGAAACAGACCGGAAGACTACCTGACCACGCACGTGAAAAAGGGTGCGACGCTGGGCGCGAACTGCACCATCGTGTGCGGGGTCACCATCGGTGAAAACGCGTTCGTGGCCGCGGGCGCGGTGGTCGCCAAAGACGTCCCGCCGCACGCGTTGGTGGCCGGGGTTCCGGCGCGGCAGCTCGGCTGGATGTGTCACTGCGGCGTGAAGTTGCGGGAGAAGGGGGAACGCTTTCACTGTCCGGAGTGCGGCCGTAAGTACCGGCTGCGCGGAAAACAGCTCCAACTGGTTTGAATGAGCGCTCCGGCGAAAAAGGTCCTGGTGGTCACCTACTATTTTCCGCCGTCTGGCGGCGTGGGGGTGCAGCGGAGCCTGAAGTTCGTCAAGTATTTGCGACACTTCGGCTGGGAGCCCGTCGTGCTGACCGCAAAGGATGCCGACTACCCGGCTTACGACGAAACGCTTTTCGCCGAGATTCCGGAAGGCGTGCAGGTTTACCGCTCTCGGATTTTGGAACCGTATCGCCTTTATCGTAAATTTACCGGCCGCGCCCCCGGTGAATCCACGGACATCGCGACGCTTAGCCTCGCTCCTGAGGAACGCCGTCGGCTCAGCGAGCGGATTTCGGAGTGGGTGCGCGCCACGTTTTTCGTGCCGGACGCTCGCATGGCGTGGCGGTTTTTTGCTGTGCGTCTGGGGTTGAAGGTGATCCGGCAGGAGAACATTCAGGCGATTTTTTCGTCCGCGCCGCCGTACACCACGCACCTCATCGCCAGAAATCTCAAACGTGCCACGGGTTTGCCGTGGGTTGCGGATTTTCGCGACTCGTGGATCGGATGGCTCTCCACGCCGCAGTGGCGTCCCGCGCCGTCGCGTGCCCTCGAACGGCGGATGGAGCGTTCGGTTCTCGCTGAAGCGGACCGCATCCTCACCGTCTCTGAGGGAGTCAAGGAGGATCTGCTGAGTCGCCATCCGCATCTGCGGGACGCGCGCTGGTCACTCTTGCCCAATGGATTCGACCCGGAAGATTTTCCCCAAAAAACGAAGAATGAATGTGTGCGCGACCGCCTGATCCTGACCTATTCCGGCTCGCTCTATGGGCCGCGCAATCCAGAGTACTTGATCCGTGCTCTGGAAGCGATGCAGCAGAATGGGACGCCGGCACTGGAACACTTGCGGCTGCGTCTGGTGGGGAGAGTGGGCCAACCTATTTTGGATCGGATCGACTCCTCGCCGGTGCGCGAGCTTTTCGAATTCAAACCGTACATGAGTCACCAGGCGAGCCTCGCGCTCCTGCAGGAGAGCGACGTTTTGCTGCTGATTATCGACGATGTGCCGGCCAGTCGGGGTATTCTCACCGGCAAGCTGTTCGAATACATCGGCGCGGGTAAGCCCATTCTGGCGCTGGCGCCGGACGGCGAAGCAGCGGATTTGATCCGGGCACACGGCCTGGGCCGGGTGGTGCACCCCAAAAATGTCTCCGAGATCCGAAACGCGCTGGCAGAGTTGATCGAACTGAAATCAAACGGCAAATTGCAGGTGAAGCTCGACCGCGCGGTGAAGGAAAAATTTGACCGAAAAACGTTGACCCGCAGGCTCGCGGAGATTCTGGACGGATTGGTCCGATGAAGATGAGAGTCTTTCTGGTTGTGGGGGCCCGCCCCAATTTCATGAAAATTGCGCCCATCTACGCGGCCATGCGTGACCATTCCGCGTTCGAGCCCCTGATCGTGCACACCGGCCAGCACTACGATGAGAACATGTCCCGAATCTTTTTCGAACAATTGGACCTGCCTCGGCCCGACATTTACCTCGGTGTCGGTTCTGGCAGCCACGCGGAACAGACCGCGGAGATCATGCGGCGCTTTGCCGCGGAAGCGGAAGCGTACCGGCCGCATCTGGTTGTGGTGGTGGGTGACGTGAACTCCACCGTCGCATGTGCGCTCACCAGTTGCAAGCTGCAGTTTCCAGAAGATGAAATGTCGGAGATCCGGCGTAGATATGAGGAGTACCTCGACTCCCAGGTGGGCTTGTCAGGGGTGAAGGACTTTCATCGGAAGGCACGCGGTTCGCACCAGGCACCGATCATCGCACATGTGGAAGCCGGGGAGCGCAGTTTTGACCGCAGCATGCCGGAGGAAGTCAACCGCGTCGTGACCGACGTGCTCTCGGACCTGCTCTTCACCACCTGCGAGGAAAGCAGTCACAACCTGCGCAACGAAGGAATCGACCCCCGCAAGATCTTTTGTGTCGGCAACGTGATGATCGATGCGCTGCAAGGATTTTTGGAAAAGGCCAGGACATCTGATATCCTGGCCTTTTCCAAAAATCCTTGCAG
>CAYQOI010000177.1:5503-7251 GCA_964419085.1 uncultured Cytophagia bacterium
GCTCAATCGTGAGCAAGGGGCGCACGGCAAGCCCGCTTTGGCAGATAGAGGATTCGGTTTAGCGACGCTGCACCGTCCGGGAAATGTGGACGAGCTGGGGTCGCTGGCCGCGATTGTCGCCGGCCTGGTGCGGGTGAGCCAGCGCGTGCCGATTGTTTTTCCCGTACACCCCCGCACCCGCAAGCTTCTGGAGCGGTTAGATGGCTCCTTGCGGCGGGAACTGGCCGACAGTCGGGTGCACCTGTGCGAGCCGCTGGGATATCTGGACTTCGTGCATCTCCAGAGTCGGGCGCGGATGGTGCTCACCGATTCCGGCGGCGTGCAGGTGGAGGCCAGCTACCTGGGTGTGCCGTGCCTCACCTTGCGCCGCACCACCGAATGGCAGGTGACGCTGACGCACGGGACGAACCGGCTGGTGGCCCCGGAAGAGGACGCCATCGTGGCGGCGGCCGACGCGGTGTTGCGAGAGGAGATGCCGAAGCCGGCCGATATCGACCTGTGGGACGGTCAGGCGGCCAGACGCATCGTCGAATCCCTGGTGCATGTGTTTGCGCTCCCATGAAGATCGCAGTTCTTTCTCCTGGCTACCCCGGAGAAGCGTCCAGCGCGTTTGCGTTTGTGCACATCCGGGTGAAGTTGTATCTGGCCTCCGGGCAGCAGGTGTCCGTATTCGTGCCCGCAGCCACCGCTTCGTCTGCGGTCTTCGAAGGGGTGCCGGTTCACCGCGGCCCCGCTTCCGAACTCGAGGCCGCGATCCGGCATTTCCGTCCGGACGTGGTGGGGCTTTTTTATCCCACGCTGCACACCGTACCCGTCGCGCGGAGGGTCGCGGTTCCCACGGTGGTTTGGGTGCTGGGACACGAGGCCCTCTGGAGTCTGCGTTTGATGCCCGCAAAGAACAGCGTGGACTGGATTCGGAAACGCGTGGTTTTGTTCCCGCGGTTGATCTACCAGATGCTCGTGCTGCGAAGCGTTTTCCGCGCGGCGCGGCGCTGTGTGTTTGTGTCGGAATGGTTGCGGCAGGCGGTGCAAAAACAGACCGCCAGCCGGTTTGACAATTCGGTGGTGATTCCCAATCCCGTGGACACCCGGCTGTTCGCGTATCGGGCGCCGCGGGTGCGCAACGCGGGAATCTCGGTGCGCAGCCTGGAGCGGACTGTTTACGGGCTGGATGTCGCGATCAAGGCGTTCGCCGGCTTTGACGCCGCTCGCCTCGCGATCTACGGACAGGGCCGGTTTTACCGGAAGTTCGTGCGGATGGCTCAGCGGCTGCGCGCAAATGTGGAGATTCACGCGGAGCACATTCGGCACGACGAATTGCCGGAACTGTATCATCGGTTCGGCTTTTTCGTCGCGCCGAGTCGGGCGGAGACGCAGGGTCTGGCCATGTGCGAGGCGATGGCGTGCGGGTTGCCGGTGGTGGCCACAGACGTGGGGGGCATCCCGGAGTTTGTGCGAGACGGCCGCGACGGCTATCTGGTGCCACGGAACAACCCGGCCGCGTTGCGCGGGGCGGTGGAACGCCTGCTTGCCGATGAAGAGAAGTTCATGGAAATGTCGCAAAATGCGCGGCAACAGATGGAACGGCTCTGCGCCGCGGAGTCGGTCACAGAACGAGAATTGACCGTCCTCAAAGAGAGTTGTTGACCCGGCGCCCATGGATTTTGACCAGCGAGAAAAGCTGCAGCGGCTTTGGTCGCCTGTTACCCTGAGGTTGGCGCAGTGGGTGCTGAATATTTTTCGGCGCT
>CAYQOI010000178.1:0-7226 GCA_964419085.1 uncultured Cytophagia bacterium
TCCACGACGACGTCTCCCTCGGACAACTGTCGCAACAACCGGTAAGTAGAGCTCCCAGGCCGGATCTCGTACTTACCCGATTTGAGCTCGTCCCGCACCCCAAGAATCTTTGCGGCCAGCCTGAATTTTCCGGCGCTTTGAATCTGACCGTTCTTCTGCAACGTTTCCACGATCGCGTTGAAGCTCATGCCTCTCCTGATCTTCAGCACAGAGGCTGTCTCCCCCTCGGGAACGATGGGGGTAAACAAGATCCAACCGAGGGACAGCCCGATGCTCAGCAACAAGAAAAATGCCGCACCTAACCCTAAAACTCGTCTATCTTTAAGAAAACTCGAAAATTCTCGTATCGTCATCTAAACAGCAGAAAAACATTGTACAACGAATGGGTGTACGCCGCGATCCCGTAGCCCCGCAACAGAAAGAGCGCTGAGAAAACCACACCGGCCCCGAAACGAAAGGCAAAAAGCGAAGCACGAAAGGAGTCGGTGAACACCGTCAGATAATGAAACAGCGCAAAGGTCAGCGAACTGACCAGAACGGCAATCGCGTAAACCAGAAGCCGAGAATTGCGCACAAAACGTCGCAGACTCAACCCAATGATGGAAATGAACAGGAGTCGAAACACCAGTTCCTCGTAGACCCCTGAGCCCAACCCGATGACAAACTCCGTTACATTATACTCGTTGGTGTGCCGGAGGGTCGCGTTGAGAAAGGGCACCGTCATCCAATTCACAGCCACACCCAGGCACGCCGCATAAAAGACGCTCTCCAAAACCATCAACCCAAAATACACCGCCCTGATTTGCTGGCGCGCTGTTCGTCTCATCCGGTACATCACCACGGCCGCGCAAATGATGCCAAAGGAAACCACCGAAAGCACCGGAGGCACGTTCATTCTCACCATGAATCCCTTCAACAGGAAATCCAAGCCGGTACGAAACTGTCCCTGGAAACCGTGATTAAGTCGGAAAGCGAGAAACTCGTACAGAAGCCACAATGGAGCGACGAAGAGCAGGCTTGTCGTCAAGTTCTTTGAGTGTTGCCAGTAACCATTTCGGGAAGTGAGTCGCACAAATCAAGTCGTCAGGCTTCCATCGATGAATCTACGGAGATTGAATATATTGATTCAATGGGGGAATGTCAATAACTAATCTGAATAATTCACAAATTGGCTGTCACTCTGGAGGGATCTCTTCTGCAAAACCAGGACTCAAACCGCAGACAAGCCCGTCTTGAGTGCCGATCCAGCTCGCAGGAATCGACCGTAGATAGCCAAATTGCGATTTATCCAGGCTAAATTGAGGAAATTTCGCGCGAGGGCCGAGGTGGAGATGGAATGCCTCGATCACCGGAAGCAGTCACAACACATTGCCGGACTCATTGGGACCGTCTTCGAAGCCCGCTCAAAACAATGCCTGCACCCACCGCGATGAGAATGACTGGCCAGAAGTCCATGATGCGGCGCCAGTAAACAAAACCAGACATCTCCAAGAAGAATGCCACGCCGAAGAGCAACAAAATACCGCCCGGGATCAAAACGCCCCAGTCCTCAGGTCGGAACAGAAACAGCACCACAAACCCCAGGCCACAAGCGATGAGAAAGATGGGCCAAAAGCTCTCGAAATCGTAGAAATAGTCGTCAAAACCCAAAACGCGGTAGTTTCTCAACGCAAAAAACAGGCCCAGCACTAAAAACATCGTGCCCACAAACGCCGCCCCACGCTCTTTCCTTGCAAAGACCTTCATGAAAAACCACCCGCCGAGGCCGAGAAACAGCAGGGGGTAGATATGGCGCCAGCGCAGGTAAATGACATCGAGTTGATTCAACAAAAACAGAACGCCGATGCCGATCAGCAGAATACCGGGCACAACCGATTTTTCTCTCTGACTCATTGTTTGCCCCTGAATCTTCTATTTCTTGGATTTCGGCTCGCTGGTCTTACCACTGGGCTGAGGTGTCTGAGTCACGGGCTCCTCCGGAATCACGATGAGCATCACGATATACGCAACGATGCCGAGAAAGCCTCCGCCCGCGAGCGTCAGAAGGGCAAAACCGATTCGGACCAGCGACGGGTCGATGTTAAAGTACTCCGCCAGACCGCCGCAAACCCCGCCGATCATGCGGTCGGTGGAAGAACGCATGAGCTTCTTGTCCATCTTTTTTTCTCCTTTGTTCTTAAGTCCCCCCGACTCGCCCCCTACCTTGTCCTGCTTTCGCAAGCTGAGAAGATATCCGACGCCTAGCAGAATAATCAGAATGGGGAGCAAAAGGTCGAACCGGAAATTCCAGAACCACGGCTCCCACCTGTAGTACCAGCGAAACGGAAAGAACTCGAACCACCGCAACTGACGGATGAGAAAGAAAGCACCCACGATGATCAAAATGCTCCCCCAAACGACAGCTGAGTTCTGGCCGCCTGCCGCAGGCTTTGTGGCCACCGTCTGCGAGGGGTTTTCAGGAATGATGATCCAACCGAGAATGTACGCCACGATGCCCACGCCGCCCACCAGCACCGCGGCCACCCAGAGCACCCGGACCACCACCGGGTCGACATCGAAGTACTCCGCGAAGCCACCGCAAACACCGCCCAGCTTCCGGTTGACTCGAGAGCGGTAAATCCTGCGCGCACTTTCAGGTTTTAGTTGTTCAGGCATGGCACAAAATCTGAAATTAAGTTTGTTGTTGGGAATTTAGTCGTCTACTCGATCAGACGTAAAAAGACGGAACAAGTTTCGCCTTACCGCGCGCGATACTTGTCGTCGATGGCGATGATCTTGTCCACCCGCCTGGCGTGTCGGCCGCCTTCAAACTCCGCAGCAAGCCACGCAGCAACGATCTGCTTGGCCACGTCGATCCCCAGAACTCGACTTCCCAGGGTCAGCACGTTGGCGTTGTTGTGCTGGCGGCTATTTCGCGCGGTGTAGACATCGTGACAGGTCGCCGCCCTGATGCCGGGCACTTTGTTGGCCACCATCGCCGAGCCCACCCCTGCGCCATCGATAATGATTCCCCGGGACCCGGAGTTCCTCGCCACCCGCTCCGCCACAGCGTGTGCAAAGTCCGGGTAATCCACCGACTCCGGCGAATAAGTGCCCACGTCCTCCACCTGGTACCCCAGAGCAGACACGTGCTCTTTGAGGAGCTCCTTGAGCTCAAAGCCCCCGTGGTCGGCGCCCATCACCACGATACGCGACGCGGGTTTCTCTCCTGCACGAACGGCTTTGGGTTCGGAAGTGGAGGTTTGTCGGACTAATTCGATCTGGTGTGATTTTGCGGCTTCTTGCGCGGCGGGAGTGACCACGGCGTTGGGAGACAGAAGCAAACGCCGTTTATGGCTCTGCCACGCGTCCAGGACGTCGCGCTCAGTAACCAGCGTTTTCATTCATTCTCATTCTTGTTTTCTGGCTCGCGCAACATGGGCACGAATCGCACCGGAATTCTGGACTCCTGCGTCACTGTACCATCTTCGCGCTTCGTTACCACGATCAGTTCCTGATTGGCATCCCCCACCGGAATGACCAGCTTGGCGCCCGGGCCTAATTGCTCCACCAGGGCCTTGGGAATATGATTGGGCGCGGCGGTAACCACGATGCCATCGAACGGCGCGTGTTCCGGCCAGCCGACATAGCCGTCTCCGAAGCGCAGGGTCACGTTGTCGTACCCGAGCTTCTTCAACCGCCGGGCCGCCTCGATGGCCAGATCCTCGTTGATCTCGATGGTGTACACGTGATCGACGATTTCGGCCAGCACCGCGGCCTGGTACCCGGAACCGGTACCCACCTCCAGCACCTTCTCACCGCCGTGCAAGTCCAGTGCCGCGGTCATGTACGCGACGATAAACGGCTGGGAAATGGTCTGGCCTTCTCCGATGGGCAGCGGCGTGTCGTCATAAGCGGAGCTCTCCAGATTCTCGTCCACAAAGCGATGCCGTGGCACCTTATCGACCGCGGCAAGCACAAGCGGATCCCGCACCCCGCGAGCGATGATCTGGTCCTTGATCATCTTGCGGCGTTTGCGCAGAAATGCGACAGAATCTCCTAGTCGCAAATTTTCATTGACTTCGATCTCGAACAATTTTTTCTCCCACTGTTTTAGCTAATCATTCGACACGATCAGCTTGCCATCACCCCCACATGTTCAACCGCGCTGGTAGCCAGCGCTTCAAGGTTGTACCCGCCTTCGAGAACCGACACCAGCCGTCCTTCACAGCATTCTTCCGCGACCTGTTTCGTCAGTTCCGTCATTTCCGCGAAACCACGCTCTGTCACCATCATGTTTGCAAGCGGGTCATCCCGATGCGCGTCGAAACCCGCGGAAATCAGCACGAAATCAGGAGCGAAATCCATCACCGCGGGCACGATCTTTTTCTCAAACAGCTTGCGGTAGTAGGCATCGTCACTCCCCGCAGGCGAAGGCAAATTCAGCGTGGTTCCCTTACCCTCCCCCTCGCCGGTTTCTTCAGCCGTCCCGGTGCCAGGATACAAGGGAAATTGGTGAATGCTCACGTAAAACACCGAGGGGTCGGAATAAAAGATCGCTTGCGTGCCGTTTCCGTGGTGGACGTCCCAGTCGATGATGCACAACTTCCGCACACCGAAATGATGCTGAAGATATCGTGCCGCGATGGCCACGTTGTTGAAAAGGCAGAATCCCATCGCCCGGCCGGTTTCCGCATGGTGACCGGGAGGCCGTACCGCACAGAATGCGTTCACTACTTCGCCCTTCTGCACAGCCTCGCACGCACGGCACACTCCGCCTGTAGCCAGCAGTGCAACCTGATAGGAATCTTCACAGACGACTGTATCTGAATCTAAATAATGCAATCCGGATTTGCAAGTCTTTTGTATGCTCTCGATGTAGTTCTCGGGGTGCACCGCCTGAATCCAGGTCAAATCGGCCGGTATCGGGGCAATCCTCACGAGCTCCGACGAGAGCGAATCACGTTCCAGCCGCTCCATCAAATGGTCCAGCCGGGCCGGGCGCTCGGGATGCCCCTCGCCGGTGCGATGCTTGAGAAAATCGTCATGAAAAACGAAACCCGTTTTCTTCACGGCAACGACCTCTGCAGCTCGCTATTCCTGTACCGTCACGCCTTGCTTTGCCAGCACCGCTTTCCCACGGCCATAAACCTTGACCTCGTAGCTACCCGGTTTCAGCCGGTCGACCGTGCAAATCTCTTCAAATGGCACCAGCACCTGCGTCACCACCTTGTTGGCATCATAAGTTGCCAGCGGGGTGATTTCGATGACCCGTCCTTTGACTTTGACATCGAACCGCTGAAATTGGTAGGCGGGTGACGGCAAATTGCCGACCACCTTGAGCTTCAGACTCTTTTTCGCCGCCGCGACACCGGCGGTCTCGACCTTCTCAACATATATTTTCTGGAGCATGGATTTCCGGCTAGTGGACACAGGACCATCGTGACTGCGACAATTTAGCGAAACACCGGCCAAAAACAAAGAAATAAGAAAAAAGCTCGCACTCTTTTTCAACATAAACACTCTCCAACCTGTTCATTCTCGCGCTTGTTTCAAGAAGTCCTCAATTCCTTTTACGATTGCATCGGCGGTTTTCTCCATGAATTTTTTGTTCCTGATCAACATCTCCTCTTCCGGGTGCATGATGAACGCAGGTTCGACCAAAACAACGGGCATCTGGGTGACGCGACAAATCGCGAGGTTGTCGTAGAAAAGACCGTAGTTCGCAAGCTTCAGCTTTTCAACCATTCTCTTTTGAATCGCCACTGCCAGAGCCCGGCTCTGGGGATGATAGTAATAGGTGCTGCTGCCACGATTGCGAAACGGGTCGACACCATCAGGCAAAGCGTTATAGTGGAGGCTCACCAGCAGGTCAGGTTGCAGCAACGCCGCGACTCGTGCCCGCGCAGCGAGCGTGATGCCATGACGGTCGTGGCGGGTCAAAAACACGCGAGCGCCTTTTTCTTCCAACTTCTTCTTGAGAATCTCCGCGGTCTGCAAATTAGCGTCCCGCTCTGTCAGCCGGGTGGGCCCAATGGCTCCCTCGTCCGGTCCATGCCCCGGGTCGAGCCCGATGAACAGATTTTTCAGCGAAAGCTTTGCAGGGGGCTTCATAATTTCCAGAATCAAATCGTTGCCTTCGTAAGAGGCATCAAAGCCCCACTGCTGTTTCTCGTTCAAAAGAATCTCCACCTGATACACCTTCTCAGCAGGCTGCGACCAGGAAATCTCCCTCAGGAACTCGTCGGCGGAGTCGTATCGGATCCAGTCGGTGTCCGCGACACCGCCGTAAAGCGTTAGAATCAAGCCGGCAGGGACAAGCTTTTGCTTGACCTTGAACGGCAGTCGCTCTTCCAGATAAACGCGGAGACGAATCCGGTCGGCGAGGCTTTGGGTCCGAAGCAAGCGAACCCGGCTGCTGGGAATGGGTGTGCCTGCAGGCAACAACTCGATACTGGACGCCGGAACCCAAATCTCCTCATCCCGACTCAGCCGAGCGCGGAAGAAGTCTTTCCGCTTGCCGGTGATCTGCAATTTGACCCCTTCGGCAAGAAAAAACTCGTAACCCAGGCCCGGCCCGGTCCTGGCTTTCACCTGGGGCTCGACCACCCTGGCGACGCGTGGCACTTCCTCCGCAAAGACGGAGAGCCGGCCTGGCGCCGTCGTGCGCACGGAATTACCGGAAGAGTCCGTCAACGTAAACTCGATCTCACTTCCCTGCAAGGTGAGACCCGCCGGGATCTTCACCGAGCCCACATAGACTCCGGCGACCGATGCTCTTCTGCGAAGCACGCCCTGGCCGAACACTGCCTCCGCCCAGTCCCACTCGTTCCACGTGGTCTCTTCCACCATCGCTGCGGAATCGGTCAGACCGGCCACCCGAAAGCTGGCGGACTGGCCCGGCGTCCCCTTGAACGCCACCTCCAGGACATCTCCGGCGAGCAACTCGACGTCGTCTCCGGGCACAACCAGGCTCGTGTCGATGGCCAGCGTGTCGCGAGGTGTGGCCGTGAGCAGCGGCGTAACCACCACGGTGCGGGTGGCTTCTGCGCTGTCTGTTCCGCTAACCGCGAGACCGTGGAAAACGAACTCACCCGGATGCACCGGCACCACACCGAGGAACGCGCCGTTGGGATACGTTTTTACCGCCTGGCCGTTGATGAAAACTCGCGCCGGCACCTGACTCACCGAGCCGAAGATAAACGTCGAATCTGCCGCGCTGACCGATTGACCTTCTTTAGGGTAGA
>CAYQOI010000179.1:0-2881 GCA_964419085.1 uncultured Cytophagia bacterium
GCCAGGGCCAGAATGCGGTAGTACAGCCGGGTTTGCTGGTAGCGCTGCAGCGCCAGGTTGAGCTCGGTGCGCACCAGGTCAGCTTGCAGCGCCAGGAGAGTGGCCGGGTCGTCTTTGTCGCTGCGCAGCGCCTTCTTTTTTCTCGCCTGCTGCACTCGGATCTTCTCTTTTCGCACCTCCACGAGCTTCGCGGTCTGTGCCATTTGGGCGGAAACGAAGCGGTAGCGGTCCAGCAACTCGGTGACCTGCTGCTGCAGGCTGTGTGCGGCTTCCTGTCTTTGGAGTTGCCACGCCTCGGCGCGCAGTTGGTAGCGGCGGTTGACGTGATGGCGCAGGCTGAAGAAGCTCAGCGGCACGGAAAGGCTCAACCCCACCTCCAGGCCGGTTGCAGTGGTGGAAAAACGACTGGTGCGCAATCTGTACCCTACGAACGGCGCGAAGGAGAAGCTGCTGTAGGCAGCGGCCAACCTCCGGCCGGCCTCGATTTTCTCTCGGGCCTGATCTGCTTGCAGTTGCGTGCTGTTTTCCAGAGCCAGTTTGAGGATGTGTGTTTCCGAAAGCGGGGGGTAGGTGGGTTCGGTATCTTCAAGACGGATCTGCTCGGGGCTCAGGGTCAGGTAGTCCGCAAGCAGCGCACGCGTGTGGGTGAGTCGGTTGCGGTAAAAATCCAGCAGCCCCTGGTACTCCAAGAGCTGTTCCTCGGCCTGCAGCACATCCAGCCGCAGCGCTTCCCGGTGTTGCTGCCGCACCACCTGGATGTCGTGGAGTTTGCGGTAGATCTCAACCAGTCGCTTGTAGTGTTCCACGCGCGACCGGTCTTCCAGGAGGTCCAGGTAAGTTGTGCGAAAGGTCAGGAGCGCCTCGCGCTGCTTGTCGCGCAGTTGCAGCCTGCCGATTTCGCTTTCGGCCGCGGCCGCGCGGCTCTTCCCGGACCTGACTTTCGTCAGCCGCACGATATCTTGCGACAGGCGGACGCTGAAGTAGTGTTTGCTGTTGAACCCATCCTCGGGGAGGAAGAATTCATCGGGTGCGTAACGGTAGAACGTCCGCAGTTGTGGCCAGAACGCCGCTCGCTCAGCCGCGTCCTTATTCTGAAGCGCCTCCAGCAGCCGCTGCTGGGCCGCGACGTCGTAGCTTTGCTCCAGCACCCGCTGTTCCAACTCGTGGAAAGAGAGCGCCTGTGCCCGCAAGTGCACGCCGGGCAACCCTAGCAGCAGGACCACGGACAGCAGTACAGCGGTCTGGCGCTCAATTGAACGGGATGTCATCCTTGACTCCGTCATGCTTTCGCTCCTTCTTTTACCACCGGATCAACTTCTGCCTGACCTTAAACGGCGCAAACGGGTCCCGGTACGAGGCGCGCAAGAAAAGCTCCTGGCAGTAGGCGGAGATTCTAACCAGTTTGATAAACAGCTTGTAGGGGTTGAAGATGGGCAGGTAGAGCGCCAGTTTGAGAATGGATTTGTTTCGCATCAAAATCGCGGCGATGACGAGCTCGGCGCACTCGGCGCAGAAATAGAGCGAGAAATTTATCAGCAGCAAGTAGGGCAGCACCGTGGGAAAATGGATCGCCATGTCCGCGATGTAGAGGAGCGTGACGCCGGAGAGCACCAGGTGAAAGAAAATGGAATCCACAAACGTGACCACATCCCGCAACCTGAAGTTTTCTGAAAAGGGATTGAAGACATCCCGGTGTTTTCGCAGCCGGTTCTTGATGAGGTTGCGGTCCCAGCGGGCGCGTTGCCTGATCAGGCGCAGCAGCGTTTCGGGGACATTTGTGGCACAGTGCGCGTCGTGGGCGAAAACGATCTTGTAGCCCTTCTTGCGGAGGCGGATGGCGAGATCCGAGTCGTTGCCGGGACCTGGCTCATGTCCACCCATGGTTTCCAGCGAGATCAGGTCGCGGCGAAACGCGCCGAACGCGCCGGAGATGATGGGCAGGATGCCGAACAGCGCGCGGATGCGCCGGCCGATGGAGATGGTGAAGATGTACTCGATTTCCTGGAGCTGGGTGAGCAGGTTGCGGCTACCGTTGCGTACCATCAGGTTGCCCGCGACGCCCCCCACCGCGGGATCGGCAAACTGCTTGATGACGTTGAAGATGGCATCCGTATCGAAGGTGGTGTCGGAGTCCACGAAAATCACGTACTCGCCTCGAGCCAAGCGCAATCCGTGGTTGAGCACCGCGGACTTGCCTGCCCGCTCCGCGAACCGGGTGTAGTAGACGGTCTTGTTGTCCGCCAGGCGCTGGCAGATGGTGGGCGTGGCATCGGTGGAGCCGTCATCCACGATGATGATCTGGAGACGACGGTAGCTCTGTTCCCGCAGCGACTTGACGGTCCAGGCGATGGTTTTCTCTTCGTTGAGCACGGGGACCACCACGCTGACCAGCGGCGGGTCCTCGCGCAATCGGCGGAGGAATGCGCTGCCCTCTTGCACGTTCAGTCGGCCCAACAGGTCGCGAAACAAGACATAAAAATCGGTGAGCAGATAGCGGGGCAAGTCGAAGATGATGAAGTACCAAAAGACCCGCAGTGCGGCCTGGGAATCGAGGCTGAGGATGTAGTCGAGGGTATCTGTGAGATACTGGAGAATCAATTGAGCCGCTCCCAGAGTGCTTCCAGGCGTTCGTTGTCACGGGCCAGGTCCAGCAGCGCGTATTCGATCTTCACCGGTTTTTTCAGCAAATGGTTCAGGCTGTCGTTGAGCCGGGTGAACGCGACTTTGGCGTTGTCGCAGTCGGTGTTGGTGAAAATGACCAGAATCTCGCCGTTGCTGAGATCGGTGAACAGGTCGGTGGTGCGAAACGTGCCGTTCACGATGGCCGCGAAATCGTGCTTGAGCTTGCGCGAATAGCGCATCAGGTCTTCCCCCATCGCGT
>CAYQOI010000179.1:2891-7197 GCA_964419085.1 uncultured Cytophagia bacterium
CTTGAGGTTGACCCGCGCAAAGGTCGAAGGGTAGCGGTAGCGCCGGCAGCGAAAGGCCTCGATCCGGAGGTACTCGATGAAGACTTCGCGGCGGTAGAACCCCAATTCTTTCTTCAGGATACTCAACAGCCCGAATCCCGGCAGCGTGGCTTCCTCCGCAGCGCGGTAGCCTTCCTGAGACAGTTCGCACTCGTTGATCTGTTTGATGAACGCGTCTTCCGGCGCAAAGGTGTGCGCACACACCAGGCAAAAGCAGGACAGTTGTGGCTCGGAAAAGTTGTGGTTGCAGTCCACACACCAGAGCACCTCGACGGGTTTGTCGTAGTCCACGCCGATGTGTCGGAGCTCGCGCTTGCACTTGGGGCACTCCATCTTGACCCCGCGACGAAATTCCGACTCCCTGCCCACGTAGGCGCAGCGGAAGTGGTGAACGGTCGCCTCTTCGTTGATGTTGAGCGAATGGCAGTGTGGACACAACTCCCGGTAGTTGATCTGGGTGTGTTCGCAGCGCGGGCAGACGTTGAGCTTGTCTACCAGGCGAGTGGTGAGCAGTTGGGCTTCCTGCAGGCCTTCGATGTAGGCCACTTCCCGGCCCGGTTCGACCTGAAACAACACCTGCACCAGCGGAAACGTGTATCCCACGCTGGACTGAAAGTTTCTGCGGGGCCGCAGGACGTAGCCCTCCCTGGAGTACAAGAAGCGCAGCACCAGGATCTTTTTCGCGCTGGTTTCTCCCAGCGACTCCGGCAACGGCGCCAGGCCGCGCAATTTGTGGCAGATGGCGAAAACCCGGCTCAGCTTCTGGAACCAGGCCTCTTCGTCTGCGGGCCAGATCAAGACTTCGTCGGCCAGGTCCGGCATGTTCTCGAAGTCCTGGTCCGCCACCAGCAGAATGGGCTTGAGAAAATGCTGACTCTGCGCCCGCAACGTCTTGATGGTGTTCCAGCCCCACGCCTCGTTTTTGACGTAAAGCAGAATGACGTCGGCCTTGTCCAGGTCGGTGGTGTGCGAAAAATCATCCAGATCCTTGCGCACGCGGTTGATCTGCACCAGAAACTGGTAGATCATGCCCTTATCCTTTTCGGATAAGAGGCACAATTTTAAGCGATTTCTTTTCTTCGGTCTGCCCAATGGTCTCCCCAACGCTCCTTGAAGTGTGGTCACTCGGTCATTCTGTTATTTCGTCTTTTGTTTACGTTTATTAACAGCTTAGGGGGAATGTTAAGCAGATTTAAAATGGCGCGCGGCCGGCCTTCAAGCTCTTTTTCTGTTCTGCCGATAATGTACTGGTCAGAACAGCAGGATTCGGGTAGAAAAAACATGACAGTCAAGACCGCGACACGCACGCGAAAACCCGCGCAACCCTCGGTCGTCTCGGTGCGGAAACCACGCCTCGGCGAGATTCTCGTGCGCGAGGGGTATCTCACCCCCGAGCAGTTGAAAAAGGCGCTGCAGATCAAGAAGGAGCAAAAGCTCTACGCCCCGTTGGGAGAGGTGTGTGTGAGCGAAGGCTTTCTGTCGCGCTGCGATCTCCGGCGAGTCCTGAGCGAGCACCACAAAAACATCCCTCTGGGTGAGCTGCTCATCAACATGCGCTTGATTTCGGAGGAGCAACTGAAACAGGCCCTGGAGGAACAAAAAGTCTCCGGCAAGAAGCTGGGGCAGATTTTGGTGGCGCAGGGCATCTTGAGTGAAGCCACGCTGGTGGATGCATTGAGCATTCAGTTGGGCATTCCGAAGATCTTGCCGTCTTTGAGCCTGATCGACAAGACGCTCCTGGACAAGTTCAATCCGGAGTTTTTGCACAAGCACCAGTTTGTTCCGGCGTTCAGGCAAGGGGACACGCTGACGGTCATCATGGCGGATCCTCTGGACGAGGAGCGGATCTGCTTTTTGAGCCGAACCCTGCGCTGCAAGATCGTTCCGGCCATCGCTGCACCCTCCGACATCCGGAAAGCCATCAAAATCTACTTCCAGAAGCTGGAAATGGGTCAGGAGCTGACCTCGGAAGAGACCGCCAAAGATCTGGTGATCGGGGACCAGGAACTGTTCAAAAAGGACGGCGACAATCTGGTGGAGATGGTGAATTTTATCATCTCCAACGCGATTCTCGACCGAGCCACCGACATTCATATCGAGCCGCAGGACCGGTTGTTGCGTATTCGCTATCGCATCGACGGCATTCTCCACCATAAGACCGATCTGCCCAACGCCATCGCCGCGAAGTTTATCAGTCGCATCAAGGCGGTCTGTGGCCTGGATATCGCGGAGAAGAGGAGGCACCAGGACGGCCGCATCCAGGCCCGCATTCTCAACAAGGAGTACGACCTGCGCGTGTCCACCTACGCGGCGATCTGGGGCGAAAATGTGGTGATTCGCATCCAGAGTCGCCAGAGCAAACTGACGGACCTGCACTCTCTGGGCTTTTCGCCCGCGAATCTTTTTCGCTATGTCAGCATGCTGGAGCACCCCTCCGGGATCATCTTGGTGACCGGGCCCACCGGAAGCGGCAAGAGCACCACGCTGTACGCCTCGCTGCAGCACCTGAACCGCATGGACCGGGTGATCATCACGGTGGAGGACCCGGTGGAGTACACCATCGACGGGGTGGTTCAGGCATCCATCCAGGCGAAGGTGGGCGTGAAATACAGCGATTACCTCAAGGCGATGATGCGGCAGGACCCGGACGTTCTGATGATCGGGGAGATTCGCGACGCCGAAGCCGCGGAGGCGGTGATTCAAGCTTCCCTCACCGGCCACAAAGTGCTGAGCACATTTCACACCGACGACGCGACCGGCGCGCTTCTGCGCCTGATGGACATGGGCATCGAGACATTTCTGATTTCATCGACACTGGTTTCGGTGGTGGCGCAGCGGCTGGTGCGCGTTTTGTGCCCCCATTGCAAAGAAGAAGCGCAGCCGAGCAAGCGTACCCTCCACTTTTTCAACAGCATCAAAAAAGATACGATTCATAGATACAAATTCTACAAGCCAAAGGGCTGCATCCACTGCAACCACACCGGATTCAAGGGCATGACCGCGATTCATGAAGTGCTGATGGTGAACGACGCGATTCGCGACGCCATCTTGAAGCGGGGCACGTCGATCGAAATCAAACGCATCGCACGCAAAGAGGCCGGGTTGGTGAGCATGAGCGAAGACGGCTTTTACAAAGCGGTGAAAGGGGTGACTTCTTTGGAGGAAATCATCCGCGTCGTCTATCGCGATGAGAGCAAAGGCCTGGTCCCAATCAGCATCGAAGAGCTCATCGTGCGGTCGGAGAGAGCCGCACCGTAACCCGCTAGCTCGGCTGCTTTCTTTTTCCCCCAAAAACGTGGTTTTGCCAAAACGTGTGAGACCCGGGGCTGTCCAAAAAGTCGGCCATTTCTGTCATACCTGCGAAGGCAGGACCCCACCGCGTGGTATGCATTTGTTTGCTTGCATTTTTTCAGACTGTTTTTTAGATTGACCGGGCTGTAGAGCTGTCCAGAGTGCAACAGGGGAAGGGGCGCGGCTCTGCGGCGAATGAACCCGTCGCTTCCTTGCGGAAAACGGGAACAACGTCTGACCTAACCAGGGAGAGCGATGCTCGGCCCGTTGCTGATTATCCTGGGTGCGCTGGCGTTGATGCGCAACCTTTTTTCCCTCCTCGATGCAGTTAAATACCGTAAAAAGGTTTTGCGCCGCCTGAATAGAGCGGCAGAGTTTTCCCCGGAAACTGCGCTGATCGTGCCGTGCCGCGGGGTGGACCCGGGTTTCGACAAAAACGTCATCGCCATTCTACGGCAGTCGTATCCACGCTTCAGCGTCATCTTCGTGACCGAAAGCAAAGACGATCCGGCTTATGCCCGCTTGCGGCACCTGACGGCTCGACGAAAGAACGTGGAGGTGGTGACTGCCGGAGTAGCGTCCGGCTGCGCACAGAAGATCCACAACCTGCTGGCGGGACTGCAGCATGTTGCGCCGAGTGCGGCGATTTTGGTTTTCGCCGATTCGGATATTCGGCCCCATCCGTTGTGGCTGCAGAATCTCGTGGCGCCGCTGGCAGACTCGCGCGTGGGCGCGACCACGGGTTACCGCTGGTACCTTCCGGTGGCGGGTAGCTTCTGGTCCGCGGTGCGCTCGGTGTGGAACATGACCAGTGCCAACGTGCTGTTCTCCCCACGGTTCGGCTTTGCCTGGGGCGGGTCCACCGCGATTCGCAAGCAAACCTTTGAGGAGCTGGGCATCGAGAAGCGCTGGCGTAGCGGCTTGAGCGATGACATGATCCTGACGCATGCCGTAAAGGCGCAAGGCCTCGAAATCG
>CAYQOI010000180.1:0-2399 GCA_964419085.1 uncultured Cytophagia bacterium
GTCAAAATTCTTGGGCCGGGCGTTTACCAATTACACCACTGCGGATGGTCTCGGCTCCAACAGCGTTCGACCCATCCTGCGCGGCCATGACGGCTATCTGTGGGTGGGCACGATGGGGGGGCTCAGCAGATATGACGGCAAAACCTGGAAAAACTACACTCAAGCCGATGGGCTGAGCGACCCGCAGATCTGGAGCCTTTACGAAGACCGGGCCGGCAAACTCTGGATCGGGACCACCGGTGGCCTCAACTACTACGACGGCCAACGCTTCCGCGATGTGAGGGAGTTCCGCGGCCTCGGTCCGGTGGTGTCCATCGTGGCGGACCGCCGCGAGCGCCTGTGGCTAGCGGTGCGCGGGACAGGCGTGTTCCGGCAAGCCGGGACGGGATTTGCGAGGGTGGAGGTGCCCGGGCAAACGTTTCCCGATGCGCGCTTGTTGGTGGACCGATTGGGGCGAGTCTGGATCTCTGGCGTGCACGGCCTGTCATGCTGGGACGGCCGAACGTGGCGGACTTTCACGACCGAAGATGGTCTGGCGACAAACCAGCCCTACTACCTCTGTGAGGACAAGAAAGGATGCATCTGGTTCGGTTACCATTCGTCGCATGGCCTGACCTGCTATGATGGCCAGCGCTTCACGACTTATACCACTGCCGATGGGCTTTACAACGATGCGGTTTACTCTATCGGCGTGGATCGGAAGAACAACCTCTGGATCGGGACGGCCAGGGGGGTCGATCGCTTCGACGGGAAAACGTTTGTCAATTACGGCACGGTGGAAGGCTACGCCAGCCAGGAGTCCAACGCCGGCGGGTTCTTCGCGGACCGCGACGGGACGCTCTGGTTTGGCACCATGGAAGGACTGAGCCACTACGACCCCCGCTTTGATCTTGCAGACACCCCGCCTCCTGCGATCAAGATTCACTCGGTCTCTTTCGGTCACCAGCCGATTCATGGCTTCAAGCAAGGATTGCGGGTGCCTTATAAACGAAATGATCTCAAGGTGCGTATCGCCACATTCTCCTATATCAACCGAAAACATCTGCACCTGCGTTACCGCCTCCTGGGCCACGATGAGACGTGGCGGCCGCTCGAAGGTGCCACCTTGTCCTTTACCAATCTTCCTCCGGGAAAGTACAAGCTTCAAGTCCAGGGTCGAAAATATCGTCGGGCCTGGTCCGCACCCGTGGAAGTTCAGTTTGAGATCGCTCCTCCTTTCTGGCAGACAGCCTGGTTTGATTTCCTCATGGTGATGGTTCTTACGCTCGCCTTTGCGGGACTTTCCCGATACCGGGTCGGCAAGGTAAAAAGGCGTAACCAGATGCTCAAGGAAAAAATCGACCAACACACCCGGGAGCTGAAAGAACAGAACGAGAAGCTGGAAACGCTTTTGGCCGAGCGTAAGCAGGCTGAGGAAGACCTGCGCGAAAGCCGTCGCCGGCTGAACAACGTCATCAACAGTGCGCCGGTGATTCTTTTCGCCCTGAATCGTGAGGGGCGGTTTACCCTGTCAGAGGGCAACGGGCTCAGTTCCCTGGGACTCAAAACCAATGACGTCGTCGGCCTGTCTGTGTACGAGTTGTATCGAGACGAGCCTAGACTGTTGAAGGACGTCGAGCGCGCGTTTGCCGGGGAGACCTTCGATTCCACAGTCAGCATCCGGGGGTCGGTCTTTCAGGTTCACTATTCTCCCGTCATCAACGGTGATGATGAGGTCGGCGGCATCATGGGGGTGGCGTACGATATCACACGGCAGATCCGTGCCGAGGAGCGCATCGCCAGTTCGGAGCGGAAATTCCGCGCGGTGTTCGAAAACGCCAACGACGCCATTTTCTTGATGGACGGCAGCGCGTTTGTGGATTGCAACCCGCGCACCGAAGAGATGTTTGGCTGCACGCGAGAACAGATTCTCCACATGAAGCCATACGATTTTTCCCCACCCCGACAGCCGGATGGTCGCGACTCCAAGGAAAAGGCCATGGAGAAGATCACCGCGGCGTGGAATGGCCAGCCGCAAGTCTTCGAGTGGAAACACTCTCGCCTGGACGGCACGCTGTTCGACGCAGAGGTGAGCCTGAACCTCATCGAAGTGGACGGGAGAAAGATGATTCAGGCCGTTGTCCGCGACATCACCGAGCGCAAAGAGTCTGAACGCCAATTGCAGGTGCAAAAAGCCTACCTCGAACAGTTGTTCGAGAGCGCGCCGGAAGCCATTGCGGTTCTGGACAAAGATGACCGCGTCGTGCGGCTGAACAAGGAGTT
This sequence comes from uncultured Cytophagia bacterium, assembly GCA_964419085.1. Lineage (GTDB taxonomy): Bacteria > Zhuqueibacterota > Zhuqueibacteria > Oceanimicrobiales > Oceanimicrobiaceae > CAYQOI01. The sequence continues at coordinate 2,263 of CAYQOI010000180.1, forward strand.
CACCAACATGTTCGGTTACACCGAAGAAGAGGCGGTGGGACGGGGCATCAACGATCTCATTGTGCCGGAAGAATTCCAGCAGGAAAGTCGTTCGTTGAGCGGCCAGGTGACAGAAGGTAAGCAGGTCGCTTGCGAAT
>CAYQOI010000180.1:2409-7157 GCA_964419085.1 uncultured Cytophagia bacterium
GATCTATGCTCATCCTGCGAATCGATTCGTCGCCGGAAAGACGGATCAAGGCTACACGTATCCATTCTGGGAACGCCCATCATGGTGGATGGCGGGCAGGTCGCGATCTACGGCATCTATCGCGATATCACCGAGCGCAAGCGGACCGAAGAGGAGCTGCGGAAGCTGTCGCTGGCCATTCAACAGAGCCCCAGTTCGGTGTTGATCACCGATATCGAGGGCAGGATCGAGTACGTCAATCCGAAGTTCACTGCGGTGACCGGCTATTCGGCTGCGGAAGTGTGGGGCAAGAAACCCAACATCCTGAAATCCGGCTTCCACCCGCCTGAGTTCTATCGTGATCTCTGGAAGACCATCTCCGCGGGCAAAGAGTGGCGCGGCGAGTTTTGCAACAAGAAGAAAAATGGCGAGATCTATTGGGAATATGCCTCTATCTCGGCAATGCGGGACGAGAAGGGGCAAATCACCCACTACGTGGCGGTGAAGGAAGATGTGACGGAGCGGAAACTGGCCGTCGTGGAAATGGAGAAGGCCAAGGAAGCCGCGGAGTCTGCGAACCGGGCGTTACGCAAAACCAACCGGGAGCTCAAACACGCCATGGCGCTGGCCCAGGAATTGGCAAAGAAGGCGGACGAGGCGAACACCGCCAAAAGCGAGTTTTTGGCCAACATGAGTCACGAGATTCGCACGCCGCTGAACGCGATCATCGGCATGACGGAGCTGGTGCTGGACACCACCCTGAGCGAAGAGCAGCAGGAGTATCTGAACACCGTGCAGTCGTCTTCCGAATCGTTGCTCAATCTGATCAACGACATTCTCGACTTCTCCAAGATCGAGGCCGGTCAGATCGAAATCGAGCAGATCCGGTTCAATCTGGTGCAGACAGTCGAGAAGGTTGCGGACATCATGCGGGTGCGTGCCCGTAAGAAACATCTGGAGCTAGCCTGCTTCATCGATCCGGAGATTCGTCCCTGGGTGGTCGGAGATCCCACCCGGATTCATCAGATCCTGTTGAACCTGGTGGGCAACGCAGTCAAGTTCACCGAACACGGTGAAGTGACCATCGAGGTAAGACCCGTCGAGACGTCCTGTAGAAAGCAACATTCGTGCCTCCTCTTTTCTGTGGCAGATTCGGGTGTGGGGATTGCCAAGGAGAACATCGACAAGATTTTCGACAAATTCTCGCAAGAAGACAGCTCCATCACGCGCAAGTTCGGTGGAACGGGTCTGGGCCTGAGCATTTCAAAGTCGCTGGTGGAACTCATGGGGGGAAAAATCTGGGTGGAAAGCGAGGCAGGGAAAGGGACGAAATTTTATTTTACCTTGAGTCTGCCCACCGCGGAACCGGACCGCTCACAACCTCACGCAGACCTGGAGCTGGCCGGAGACGGGAGAGGCGTTCTGGTGGTCGATGACAACGCCACCAGCCGAACCATCCTGCAAAAGACGCTGGCGGCCTGGGGGTTCGACGTTCACCTCGCGGAAAACGCTCGGCGAGGGCTGCACTTGCTGGAACGCCTGAAGGAGGCGATTCAGGTGGTCGTGCTCGATCACGAGATGCCGGACATGGACGGTCTGGAAGCCGCGCGCGCGATCAGGAGCAACCCGGTCTATCGCGACCTCAAACTCATCCTTCTTTCGTCCTGGGGGGCGAACGCACAGGAAGAGCTCCAGCAATTGGGAATTGCTCGAGCCATCACCAAACCTGTGCTGCAGTCCAGGCTCCAGGAAATTTTGAAGGAAATCATCGGTCTCCAGCCGGAATCTGGCGCCGAGGAGCCGGGCCCTGTGTCCAACACGCCGGTCCTTCCCCCCTCGGGCCGTATCCTACTGGTCGACGATGTCAAAGAAAACCTCGTGCTGGCGGAGAGGATTCTGACCCGCGTGGGATACGATGTCGATTTGGCCTATGATGGGCATGCCGCGGTCGAAGCCGCGCGACAGGTCAGTTATGATCTCATTTTCATGGATATTCAGATGCCCGGTATGGATGGTTTTCAAACCACCGAGGCGATCCGCGGACTCGAGGAGGAGTTGGGCCGGGAACGCACCCCCATCATTGCCCTCACCGCCCACGCGTTGCGCGGCTACCGGGAAAAATGCCTGGAAATCGGCATGGACGACTACCTGGCCAAACCCATCAAAAAGCGACTTCTCCTGGATATGGCTCAGAAATGGCTCGACCCGCGGCCCCGTATTCTCGTGGTAGACGACTCACCGGACAACCGTTCGCTCTTGCTCAACCATCTCGCCCGGGAAGGCGTCTACCGGATTGTTTCGGCCCAAAATGGCAAGGAAGCCGTGGAGAAAATCGATAGGGAAAACGTCTCGCTGGTGTTGATGGACATGGAGATGCCGGTGATGAGTGGATATGAAGCCTCCAGCGCCATCCGGAACTCCCGGTACGGCAAGGACCTGCCCATCATCGCGTTGACCGCGCATCAGGGCAAAGAGGAGGTGGAAAGATGTCTGGGCGCGGGCTGCACGGATTATCTGCCGAAACCGGTGCGGAAGAAACAACTGCTGGAAGTTGTGCACCGCTATCTCGGCGTGCGGCGCTCCTGACATTCCACTGCGGATAAGGAGGCGCCCACCGTCTCGCCAGCGACGCTTAGGCCTTACCGGAATCGCCTGATTTCCGGCGCACCTCAATCAAAACGGAACTTATGGAGCTGAATCCTGTCCGCGGCCCGCTGCGGTTGCCGCATCCCGACCGGAGAGGCGCTTTCCTTCTTCTTCGTCCACAAATTTCAGGATGATGCTCCCGATGGCGAACAGCAAGAGCACCACGCTCATTCCCGCGCGCTGGGAATGGAATAGTTCGGTGAGGATGCCCAGGATGAGCGGTCCCACGAAGGCCGTGGCCTTACCGGAAAACGCGTAGAAACCGAAGAATTCCGACTCCTTGTCCGCGGGAACGAAGCGGCCCATCAAGGAACGGCTGGCCGCCTGGTTTGGTCCCGAAAAAATGCCCACGATGATGCCCGCAACCCAGAAGACAGCCTTTGTGGGAGCAAATAGCGCGATGACGGTGGCCACCATGAAGGCGTAATTGCTCACCTGCACGGTGTTTTTCCCACCGATGACATCGTCGAGAAAGCCTAGGGCAAATGCGCCGATCCCCGCGGTGATATTGAGCACGATCCCGAAGATGAGAATCTCGGTGAAGCTGAAGCCGAAGGTTCCGGCGGCGTAAATCCCGCCGAAGGAAAAGATAGTGAGGATGGCGTCGTTGTAGAACACCCGCGCGAGCAGAAGGCGAACGATCTGGCGATAGCGCCGGATTTCATGAAAGGTGTCCTTAAGCTGATTGGCTGCGGAGAGAAAAAGTGCTCCGACCCCTTCGCGCGTCCTGACGTTTTTTTCGCGCACCCAGAGGAACAGCGGCACGCTGAAACAGGCGATCCAGGCGGCTACCAGAAGATTGGTGGCGCGGATGTTTTCGCCGTTGACTTTGGACAACCCAAACCACGGCACGTCGGTCTCCACAAGGCCGACCATCGCGATGCTCATAGCCAGCAGCCCGCCCACATAACCGAATGACCAGCCATAGCCGGAAATCCTGCCGATGCGGTCCCCGGGCGCGATGTCGGGCAAAAAGGAATTGTAAAAAACCATGCCCATTTCCACCGCCATGTTGGCGATGACGAACAGCGCCAACGCTTTGAACACCTGGCCCGGTTGCGCGGTGTACAGCGCGGCCGTGCCGCAGACCGCCACGCCGGTGAGCAACAGCAGGAAACGTTTCTTCAGCCCGCCGCGATCCGCAACGGCTCCCAGAAATGGAGAAAGCAGCGCCACGGTCAACCCCGAGATGGTCAGCCCACGGGACCAGAGCGCAGTGCCGGTGATTTCATCCGGCGCGATGGCCTTGGTGAAGTAAGTAGAAAAGATGAAGGTTAAGACCAGCGCGGAAAACGCAGAGTTGGCGAAATCGTACATCGCCCAACCGAAGACTGCGCGGCGGTCGTACTGTTTTGTGGCGTTCACCCTCCCTCCGGATTCAGAAGATGAGATAGAACCGGTTAGCCGTGAGGCAAAGTACGCAAAGTGAGCGGCAAAGTCAAGGCAGGTCGAGGTTGGGGGAGTAGGTGAGCGGGAGCAGGTCGGAGAGCTGCCGCAGCGCCCAATAGCCGGCGGTGGTGATAGGGGCAAAGTCGAGTTGGTTGCCGTTGCGATCGAATGCGGTGCGCCCCTGCAAAAGCGAAATCATCGATGTCTGGGCATCGTTGGAAACCCCGCGGAATTTGCGGTATTTGGTCTCCACCGGTTCCCGAAGGTAGATGACCTGGATGACGTCTGGGAAATCCAGCACGAAGACGTCATCGTTCCGCGTGGGATAGGCGATGAAGTACGGGTCGTGTTTGGGCAGAAATCTCGGAGCCGGTCCGCTTCTGAATCCAGGGACTCCCGGTGAGCCGACGCCTCCGGCGCCTTCGCGGGGCGCGGCGACCATGAATCCCTCCTGATTGAGCTGGCCCGCGGCGAGGGCAGCCAGGAAGTGGCGCAAGGAGCCGTTGTAGGTCTGGCGGCGGTTCTTACGCCAGCGTCGGGCTTGTTTCTCGTTCTCGGGGAGCAGTTCATCGAACCAGGTCACCGCGTCATAGCTCATGTTGAACCCGCGTTTGGTCTCGGAAACTTGTGCCTTTTCCAGCAGCACCAAAAGCCGGTAGCCCAACTGGAGATTTTCGATCTGAAGCGGCCGGCTCGCGCTGAAACGCGTCCATTTTCCGCTCCGTCGTTTCTCT
>CAYQOI010000181.1:0-7146 GCA_964419085.1 uncultured Cytophagia bacterium
CTGGTTTTTAGACACTTGCGGACACTGTTTTGCTCTTTTAACCGGACACTTATGTACCGGATTGACAGGCGATTTGTGAATGATGCAGGATAGTCCATTACCGCGGAAAGCTCAGCGCTTGCGTGGAAAGAAGCGAGTGGTCCGGCTTCCGCGGTGTTGGGATTCTATCGTCAGGGGGCATCCCCGGGCGAAGACGAAACGCAAATCGAAACGGAATGTTCCAACAAGTTGGAGGTGAGACATGGCGAAAGGAAGAGGCTGGCTGATTTTCCTCATCATTTTCGCAGTGGTGATGTTTTTCGGGATGGTGTTTATCATCGGGCTGATGAGCGCGTTCCAGAACAAACCCGCGGTGCGGGCCGGAACCGTGCTCCAGTTCGATCTGAGCGGCATGATCACCGAGCATTTCCCGCGCGAGCCGCTGAGCCGGGAGTTCGAAGGTGCGCACCTGCAGTTACACGACATCCGCAAGGCGCTGGCCATGGCCGAGGTGGACGACCGGATCAAAGGTGTTTACCTGCGGGTGGGCACGCCGGGAATCGGCTGGGCCAAGGCCCAGGAGATCCAGGGCTTGCTGCGCAGATTTCGGGAGTCGGGCAAATTCGTGGTCGCGTTTATGGAAACCTGTGACGAGAAGGCGTACTACGTCGCGCTGGCCGCAGATGAGGTGTACCTCCAGCCGCACGCCTACACCGCGCTCAACGGTTTTGCCTCCGAAGTGCCGTTCATCAAACGCATGTTCAACAAACTGGGCATGAAACCCGAGGTGGAAAACATCGGCAAGTACAAGAGTGCCGGCGACATCTTGAAGCGTGAATCCATGAGTCCGGCCCACCGGGAAGAAACTCAGGCGATTCTGGACGAAGTTTACGAAACATTTCTGTCCGGCGTGACCGAGGCTCGCAAAATCGACCGGCAGGCGCTGGTCTCTGCGCTGGCGCGCGGTCTTTACCGGGCAGAGGATTTGCTCGACCTGAAGCTGGTGGACGGCTTGAAATACGAGACCGAGGTGACCCGATTGCTCAAAGAAAAAGCGTACGGCGCTGAGGCCACCGACAGCGGCACGCGTAAGCTGCGCACCATCTCGGTCAGCCAGTACGCCCGCATTCCGGCAAAAGAGGTGGGGCTGGGCAAAGGCAGCAAGATCGCGCTTATCTACGCCGTCGGCAACATCGTGCCCGGTGAGAGCGGTTACGACCCGCTGATGGGGCGCAACATGGGGTCGCAATCCATTATGCGCATGTTGCGGTCCGCGCGGGAAAACAGCCTGGTCAAGGCCATCGTGCTGCGAATCGATAGCGGCGGCGGCAGCGCACTGGCTTCCGACCAGATGCTGGCGGAAATCCAGAAGACCCGTGAAACCAAACCCGTGATCATCTCCATGTCGGACCTGGCGGCTTCCGGCGGCTACTGGATGGCCCTGGCGGGCGATGCCATCGTCGCGCAACCGCTGACCCTCACCGGCTCCATCGGCGTGGTGAGCGCGCTGTTCGATATGTCCGAAACCTACGACAAGCTGGGCATCGATTGGGAGACGGTCAAGACCAGCGCGCACGCGGACATGCCCACGGAAAAGCGACCACTGACTCCCGAGGAGTGGGCGCAGTTCAAAAAACTCACCCGCGACATTTACGACGTGTTTGTGCAGAAGGTGGCGGACAACCGCGGGAAGAGCTTCGCTGAAATCGACAAGATTGCGCAGGGTAGGGTGTGGACCGGAAATCAGGCGCTGCACTACGGCCTGGTGGATTCCCTGGGCGGTCTCGAGGCCGCGCTGGCCAAAGCGAAACAAAAAGCCGGGCTGGCACCCGATGCGGAAACGAGCTGGTTGGTTTACCCGCAGCCCAAAGGGTTCTTCGAAACGCTCATGGAGAAGCTGAGCGTTCAGGCGGCACGAACGTTGGCCAGGACGAGGCAGGAATGGGCCGCAATCAACGCGTTGCCCCCGGAGCTGAAGCAGGCCCTGAAACGGTTCGCGGTCCTGGCACACGTGCGCCGGGGCGAGATTTTGGCCATTCCGGCGGTGTTGCCCGAGATCCGGTGAGAGTCCGTCTTACGGGTAAGGAGGGAGTGGGGTCGCAAAGCCAAATTCCACTCCGCGTGGGCGTCTGCCTTCAGGCAGTTGAGGCCGCGCGATGAAAAACCCGGCAACTTGGTCGAAGAATCTATGAGCAAATGTCTTAACTGCGACGCAATACTCGAAGGCATGTATTGCAAGAATTGTGGCCAGAAGGCCAAAACGGAGCGGCTCAGCTTCCGTCGTATCTTTGCGGATTTCATCGACGCGTTTTTCAGTATGGAGTCGGTCGCGCTGCGCACGGTGTCGGCGCTCTGCCTACACCCGGGCCGCGTTGCCAGGGAGTACGTCGAAGGCAAACGCATCGCGTACCTCAGCCCGTTTCGCTATTTTCTCCTTGCGGTTGCCATCAACATCGCGAGCTCCTTGTTCCTCGGTCGCCCCGCGGTCAATCCGGTGCATCACAGCGCGGAAAACACCGCCTGGAGTCAAAATCTCATGTCGCTGCAGATTAGCCTGGTGTGCGGACTTTTCATGCTCCTCCTGGCTTTTGTCTTGCTGAAGCTTCACAAGAAAGCCGGCTACAACCTTGCCGAAAACTATGTTCTGTTGCTTTACGTGTTGGGGCAGACCATCCTGGTTATGGTGGGCGTTCAAATGGTGGCGGCGGGTTTAGGCAATATGCTCGAAGGTAGCAGGGAAGGGCTCGCAAGCGGGCTTGTCTTTACGGTGTACCTTCTATGGGCTGGATGGCAGTTTTATCAAGAAGCCTTCTGGAAGTTGTTCTTAAAGGTTGCGGCTACCTACGGTTTTGTGGCGTTGTTCTTCGGATCTGCGGGAGCATTGGTTGCGCTGGTCATGAGGCCCTGAATGGAAAAAGGGTCGTCAAGAAACACGTCATTGTTCAGCGCTCAGCAACTGAGATGAGCGAGGACGCAAGCTTAGCCGGGGACGCACTAGAGATGAATTTGCGCGAAAAGCTACGTTTACCGCAACCGGGCCTCGGGTGACGCCAAACACACTCAGGGCAAAATAACGCGATTAATGCTTGCTTTTTAAAAATATATGTTGTATACTGGTACCATCAAGTAACTGTACGCTGTCTCTCTCCTCTCTGTTTTGGTGATTAACGCTTTCAAAAAGCAGCAATCTCTACAAAAAGCAGTCGCGGAGAATGGTGCAAGATCGGCTATTCGAGGCGATTTTTTTTGTCCAAAATGGGAGTGAGAGCAGGCTGTACGCAACACCTAAGTATCATTAAGGATTGGTTCAATGGAAACAGGAACTGTCAAGTGGTTCAACAGCTCAAAGGGCTACGGTTTCATCACCAGAGAAGAAGGCGAAGACGTCTTCGTTCATTACAAATCGATTGAAGGTGATGGATTCAAATCGCTGGAAGAAGGCGACCAGGTGCGCTTTGAAATCGGACAGGGCCCCAAGGGGCTGCAGGCGATCAAAGTCTCAAAGATATAAGCTTTGGATTGACGGCGATGAGCCCTGGCCAGTTTTGGTCGGGGCTTTTTTGTTTCTACTCATCTGTTTCTACTCATCTGTTCCCTTCTCAACGCTGCTGTCCCCTCCTTTGCGTGCGCCGAAGTCAAGTGCTCTTATGCCCGCGGAATGTACGCCGAGATATTTACGTTTCTACAAGAAACAGCGTAAGTTCGATGGCCGTCGTTCATCGAGATTCGTTCTGCGGTCCGTTCTGCGTGTGTCACTGACCGCGAGGTGGCTTGCTGACCCGGGTGGACCAGAGGCAACGCGGCCATGAAGTTTCACCCTGAACAGGGGGCCACGCTGGTGACTCGTCTGACCGGTTCTTAGTTGGGGCAAGTGTCGTTATGAATTTTATCTCGCTCCGCACCTTCCGCGTCTTGAGAATTCGAATCAGGCCGTGCATCTGCACTGTGCTTTGGTGCGCGGGTATCTCTCTGAATGCGTGCAAGCATGCGCCTGTGGAGCCCCCGTCCGGGGTCATTTTGGCGACCGTCGAAGAGGTGAACGTCGCTGAAGGTCCCCACAGTGTCTTGAGCGTCGTGGTAACTGCGACAGTCCGTAACGCTGTGCAAGTGGCGGTGGAATACGGGAACGAGTCCCGGCTGAAACAGCGAACCCCTGCCATGGTTGTCTCCGGAGGGGTGGCACGTGTGCCCGTACTGGGGTTACACGCAAACACGAATTATGAACTACGTGCTGTGGCTATTTCTCCCAGCGGCCATGAGACGCGGGGCGGGGTGTTGCATTTCACGACTTCGGCGCTGCCGGACGACCTGCCTACATTCTCCATCCTCACCACCGATGCACCCACACCCGGATTTGTGATGCTGGGTTTTGCCACCGCGGGAGGGGCCGCCACCCACTACGCGCTCCTGGTCGACAACCGCGGTGAGGTCGTGTGGTACCGCGGGTTCCCCAGACCCATTATGGATTTCCAAAAACAAGAAAACAGCCAGTTTATAGCGTACACTTCTTTGGATGTCGCTTCTCCGTCGCACTTCTATCAATTCGACCGTCTGGGAGAGATTACCGGAGAATTCCACGCCACGGATGGCTTCACGACGGGCCCTCATGAGTTCGGATTGGTGGCAGGCGGCTATTTTCTGTTTGCCATCGAGCACAGACCAATGGATCTCACCGCCGTCGGGGGGCGGCCCGATGCAGACGTGCGGGGCACTGGCATCGAATACCACCGCCCGAACGGAGAGGTTTTCCGGTGGTCACCCTTCGAGCACTTGCGGGTGACCGATGCAGTGGCCGACATCGCGCTGGACGGGGAGTTCGTCAATCCCTGGCATGGAAACGCGTTGACTCTGGACCGGGATGGCCATTTTCTGGTGTCGTTTCGCAACATGGATCAGGTGGTCAAGGTCAATTCCCGGACCGGCGCGGTGATTTGGCGCCTGGGCGGCGAACGGAGCGATTTTACCTTCGTCGACGACCCGCTTGGCGGCTTCTCACATCAGCACGGGGTTCGGCGTTTACCCAACGGCAATATTATTCTGTTCGACAACGGAAACCTTCATTCACCCCCGTTTAGCCGGGCGGCAGAATACCAACTGGACGAAAAGAACAAGATCGCGACCCTGGTGTGGGAGTTTCGCCATGCGCCACCGCTCTTTAGTTTTGCGCTGGGCTTTGCACAGCGTCTGGCGAACGGCAGGACCCTTATCAATTACGGAACAGCCCAACGTGTCGTGGAGGTGGACGCCGCGGGCAAAACGCGCTGGGAGATGACCATCCAGCCGGCCGACGCGTATCCCTATCGCGCCTTTAGACTCGATTCGCTCTACTGACCGTCTCGCAGTGAGTTTTACCCTGACCCTCACACTGATTTCCACCTCAACAAGGCTTTAGAGAGATCGCAGATTCTTTGCGAGTCTTGCTTCTAACGAATCGGCCGCGGGTGCGGAGATCGGACGTTGTTGGGATGCAGAAGAGGAAATTTTGTGCCCTGCTTTTTGGTTGTTTATTGTGGAAGGGTGCGAAATAGGTCCCTTTGAACCCTGGAACCTCAGCCAGACGCGGTGAACCTCACCGCGCGGTAGACGTGGCTGAGGCCGTAATAAAAGGAGGGTAGGTCGATGAACGTTCTCCTCGTCTCACCTCATCGGGGCGCCGCTTTCGAAAGAATTGGAATTCGTGTTCCGCCGCTGGGCCTGCTGTATATCGGGGCGGTGCTCAAAAAGGCGGGCCATGACGTCGAGTTCGATCTTGCAGAAAGTCGCGAGCACCTTCCGGATATGGCGGACGCCGACGTCGTGGGGATCAGTTGCACGACGATCCAGTTCAAACCAGGTTTGCGCGTGGCGAAAGCAGCGAAGGAGCAGGGGAAGATCGTCGTGATGGGCGGGCCACATCCCACCAGCAGCGCCGATGAGGTGCTCAGGTCGGGGGTCGTGGATTACGTGGTGCGGGCCGAGGGGGAAGAGACCGCGGTGGAATTGCTGGAAGGCCTGCAGCACAACGGTCACTTCGATCCCGGTAAGGTGGCGGGTTTGTCCTGGCTGGAGCGGGAAACCGGCCGCATCGTGCACAATCCCGTGCGACCGTTCATCCAGGATCTGGACAGCCTGCCTTACCCGCTGCGCAAAAACAACGGCGTCGATTACCTGAAATCGGAAACGGGCAAAATCCATCCCACTTTGGTAACCACACGAGGATGTCCTTACGGCTGCAAATTCTGCGACGTGAAGTTGCTGGCCGGACGCCGGTTTCGCGAGCGTTCCATCTCCGCTGTGGTGGATGAGATGGAGTACCTGGTGAAGGAGCACGGTGCGGAACGCGTCCGCATCGTCGACGACATCATCAACTTTGATCACAACCGCCTGCTGGCGCTGTGCAACGAGATCATTCGTCGCCGGCTCAACCTCGTCCTCTGGGTGATGGGCCGCGCCGATCACCTCATCGCGCACCCGGAGACCGCGGAGAAAATGGCGGAAGCCGGGGTCACCACCATGTTTTTGGGCATCGAGAGTCCCCACAAGCGCGTGCTGAAGGCATACCAGAAGGGCGGCAAGGCTTCCTCGGACGTCAGCGCCCAGGCCGTGGAACTGCTGCGCCAGAACGGCATCGAAACCTTTGGCGGCTTTATTCTGGGAGAGCCCAGCGAGACCGAGGAAGAGATCGAGGAAACCATCGAGTACGTCAAGTCTCTGAATCCCGGCACCGCGCAGTTCTCCATTCTCACACCCTATCCCGGCACCGAAACCTGGCACGAGCTGGAGGGCCGGTTGATCACCAGAGACTGGAATCTGTACGACGGCATGCATGCGGTTTTTCGGCCGGATCATCTGACACCGGAGCGGATGGAGAAGCTGTGCCGGAAGGCGTACCGCAGCTTCTATCTGCAGCCGAAACGTCTGGCGCGGGAAGTGTTCGGTTCAGGGCGGTTCGGCCGGCCCAACTTGAAGGTGATCACGAAAATCATGCGGGCCGTGAAAGACATCTACGGCCAGCAGCCGGAAGAGGAGCTGGTTTGTTGACGTCCCCGGACAGGACCGGCAAGACGGCGCGTTCTACTACGCTGCCGGGTCCGACATAATCGTGCTTTTCTAAGTGGCCCCAGCGCCCTTTTTGCTTGCACGAAAACGTATTTTTTTGCATCTTGTGAAAAAGAATCTTCCCCAACA
>CAYQOI010000182.1:0-1323 GCA_964419085.1 uncultured Cytophagia bacterium
GTTGGCAGGGACCCGGGCGAACACGGGGACGGCTTTCTGGACCTGGTGTTGCTCCATCCCGACCTCGGGCAGGTTACGGTTCTTGAGAACCGCTCGCGTGACGGAAGTTTTGTTGTGGTGGATTCGCAGCCGGTGGGCGTGCTGCCGTCGGGCTTCGTGGTCGCCGATGTGGACACGGCAGATGCCGGCGCCGCGAGCGCGGGTCTGAGCAAGGAGCACGACCTGGACCTGGTGGTGGCCAACCTGCTTTCGCACGACCTCTACGTCTTGCGCAACCAGGTGAACGGCGGCTTCAGCCAGGACGCCAACGACATCTTTGCCGCCGGAGAAACGCCCACAAGCATCACCAGCGCCGACTTTGACCGCGACGGCGACATCGATATGGCGGTGACCAACCTCACCACGCAGACCGTGACCGTGCTGCTCAATCGCGGGGGACCCCGGGGCAGCATCCGCTTCACGGAGCCTCCCCAGGTCCTGGATTTCGGCCAGGTCTATGTGGGTGTGGATTCCACCCAACGGCTGAGCCTGTTCAATCCCACCAACGAGGTCATCACCCTGGAGGACATTTCCACCTCCTTGCCCGTCTTCACCGTTTCCGATTCGCAGGCGACGCTGAATCCCGGCCAGACGTTTGAGCTGGCCGTCACCTTCTCGCCCGCGGACACCGTGGTCTACACGGATTCGCTGATCATTCGTTCCAACGTGGCGGGTGCGGCGGAGGTGCTGAAGCTCGGCCTGCGCGGGGAAGGAATTCAGGCCTTGATCTCGGTCATTCCCGACACCTTGAATTTTGGCGGCCTCCTTCCGCCGCAAACCGGACGTTTGCCCATCGAAATCTTCAACCGGGGCAACGGCGCGCTGCTGGTGAGCGACATGCGCTTCACCGACCCGGTCTTCTCCACGCCGCAGACCCGGCTGACCGTGCCGCCCCATTCCAGCCAGATGGTGGACATCGATTTCGCGCCCACCGCGGCGATCGCTTATCTGGACACCCTGACGATTTTCAGCAACGACAGCCTCAACCCGCAGGCGTCGGTGATCCTCCTGGGCGGCCCGAACAGCTTCCCACCCCGGATCACGTCACCGGACACCGTGGTCGCCACCGAAGACGTCTTCTTTCAGTACACCGCCACGGCTACCGATTCCGACGGCACGCAGCCGCGTTTTAGATTTCGCGATTTGCCCCACTGGCTGGCCCCGAGTTCTCCGGACCCGGGCAACGCGTCGGTAGAAGGCACGCCGCGGGAAGGCGACCTGGACACCTCTTTCGTGGTCATCGCAGATGACGGGATCTTTGCGGACACCGCCGCGGTCTATGTG
>CAYQOI010000182.1:1333-7131 GCA_964419085.1 uncultured Cytophagia bacterium
GTCCGGGTCATCCCGGTCAACGATCCGCCGCAATTCGATCCCCTGTCGGGACAGGCGGTGCCGGAGTTGACGCTGCTCACCTTTGACCTGCACGCTACCGATCCGGAGGACAGCACGTTGGCGTTTCGCGCGGAGAATCTGCCCACAGGCGCAACGCTGCAGGACAACGGCAACAACACCGCGACCTTCTCCTGGACTCCGCCATTCGGCTCCCGCGGCACCTACGACGTGCGTTTCATCGTCACCGAGGTGTTCGAGCCTCAGCCTTTGAGCGACACGCTGTTGGTGAGAATCTCCGTCCTGGAGGCCCAACCGGACCTGGTGGTCGCGTCTCTGGGCATTTCCAGCACAAACATCACGCTCAACCAGACGCGCGTCATCACCGGCGTGGTGCGCAGCGACCTGGCGCCCGCCGCGGGGCCGTTTCGGCTGACCTTCTTGCACGACGGTGCCGTGGCCAAAGACACGGTGATTTCGAACCTGGACGTGGATGAGGAGCTCGCGTTTACGTACTCGCCGCGGTTCGACCGGCTGGGGTCGCACCAGATCGTTTTTCAAGTGGATAGCGACAACCAGGTCGCCGAGGTCAACGAGGACAACAACGAGGCGGTGCTCCTGCTCAAGGTCACCAAAGGCCGGGTGGTGGTGCGCCCCAATCCCTTCACGCCCAACGCGGACGGGTTCAACGATGAGGCGGTCTTCGATTTCGGCCAACTGGTGTTGACGCAACCGGAGCTCAAGATCTTCGATTTTAACGGGGTTCTGCTGCGGACGCTGAACCGCGCACAGGATTTGGTGTTCCGCTGGGACGGCCGGGACAGCCGCGGCCACGAACAGAAGCCGGGCATCTATCTCTACATTTTGTTCGACAACAACAAACGCGTGGGCAGCGGCTACATCGCCCTGGCGAGATAGGTTTGCAACAGGACGTTTGACATGATTTCTCAGCACAACAAGATTGCACTCAAACGGGCCGCGCTCGCGATGGCACTCTGCCTGGCCGGCCTGGACACCGCGGCCGGACAAAACATGATCGTGGCCAATCCCGCGGAGGTCTCGGACTTCAGGTCCACGTTTGTGAACCCGGCCGCGCTCTCGTTTCACAAGTCACACGTGGTGTTGGGGGGAAAGTTGTTTCACCTGGGGTTCATCGACGAACAGAGTTCCCCCTTCCGGCAGGGGTTCGTGAGTCTCGCGTTGCCCTTTGCGGTAAACAGCGAGATGGGGGTGGGGTTGACCGCGCAGTACTTCAACACCCCGATCTTCAGTCAAAGCAACATTTCGGTTTCGCTGGCGCGGCGGTTTCGGAACAGCTACGCGCTGGGCGTGAAGTTCAACTTGTTCTCCAAGGCGTTCAACCGCGCCAATTTCGATCTGGTGGACCAGGACGACCCGGTCTTTCGCAACGGCACCTCGCAGTGGAGCGCCACCTTCGGCGCCGGATTGATGATGTTTCCGCTGCCGTACCTCAGCCTGGGCGTGGGCATCGACCACATCAACCGGGCCAACATCTCGCTGACCAACGACAGCGTCTACCAGCCGTTGAAGTCGTACTTCGGTGCGGTGCTGACCGTCGGGTTGCTGCAGGCGTCGGTGAGTGCGGTTTATGAGGAGGGGCGATTTTTGCCGCGGGCCAGCCTGAGCTCGGCGATTTCCGGTGTGGGCCATTTTAAGCTGGGGTACAGCGAACGCGCGATGCAGGCGGAGGGCCAGCTTCGCATCTCGGGTCCCCTGAGCCTCAACTACACCTACGAGTACACGCTGTTCGACAACCAGGGTTTCGGGCAAGGCTCGCATCAGGTCGCGCTGATTCACGAATTCGGGCGCAAGCGGGACGTGCCCAGGTTCGAGATGCCCGACGATTTTGTTTTGAAATTCCAACCGCCTGCGCGCAGCGAAAGCGAAGAGGCGCGCTTTTATCTCTATCCCACCGTGAACAAGTTGGAAATCGTGGAAAAACGCCTGACGCGGGTGGTGGATTCGGACCTGGATGCAGAAGCGCTCGCGCAGCTCTCGAAATTCGATCTGGGCGTGCTGGACAGCAGCCGTGCCGAAACCAGCTCGCCTTTCAAGAAAGCGCCCATCAACATCGACGGCGTGCCTGCGGTGATGGAAACCAACATGTCCCACGATTATCTGCAATTCGTGCACGAGGTTGCCGAGGACATGACTGAAAACCAGCGACTGAAAACCACCATCGTCGCGCCGAAAACCGCCTACCTTCGGGCCGCGCGTCTGCGGAAACTGTTCTCGCCGGATTCCCTGATTCAGACCAAGCTGAAGTTTGCGGAGCCGGTCTTCGCCTCGCGCACAGACAGCCTTTACGCCAGTCAGAAGCTGGAGAACGCGGCGTTCTCCCCGCGGGAAACGCTGGTGTCCCTCTCCGCGCCGGGCACCGCGTTTCAGATCATTCCCATCTCCATCACCTCTCCGCCTACCTCGTGGCGTGTGGTGGTGGAGAACAAGCTGGGCCAGGTGGTGAAACAGTTCGACGGAAAGGGCGCGCCGCCGTCGCAGGTGGAGTGGGACTGGCGGGACAGCTCGGGTCAACTCATCGGGCCCGGCCTGTACTCCTGCTACCTTACCTGGCAGGACCGCAAGGGGCGAACGTTTCGCACAGACGAGAAAGTCATCTTCGTGCAAAAGCTGTTGCGCCACATCACCATCGAAGTCACTAAAAAACCCAAAAAGATAGGAGCTGATGTTGATGAGATCGAAATCATTCTCAAGAAGTGAGCCCGTTGTGAAAATCGCTACGATCCTCGTGCTCAGCTTTGCAGCCCTCATTTTGCTTGGGACGAGCGCAGGCTGGGCCATTCCGGGCAAGGCAACGACATTGCTCAACGGCAACCCGACGCCCACCCCTCTGGGGAACGGCAGCGGCGGGACCGACCTGAAAACATTCTGGTCGCTGACCAAATTGGGCGGCGGGATCTCCATCGCCATCTTCGGTGTCTTCGCGCTGGGCATTTTTCTCATCTCGATGCAACTCTACGAACTGGCCATGGACAAGGTGAAGGGCCGTGTGCTGCTCAGTGTCAACTACCGACAGCTTTCGCTCGGCGAAGTCAACAAGCTGGTGATGCGGCATCCCAACAGTCTCACGGCCCGGCTTTACGCCACTCTGCTCTCGGTCTTTCACAACACGGGAAATACCACCGAGTTTCACACCGAGATCGCCAATTACATCGAGATGCAACACGATCGGTTTGACACCTTCAAGAGCCGGCTGGGCTTCCTTTCCGACACCGCGGGTGCACTGGGCTTGCTGGGAACGGTTTGGGGCATGTTTACCACCTTCTTCGGCGGCAATCTCGACAGCCAGCGCATTCTGAACGGCATGGGGCTGGCGCTGGTGACCACGCTCATCGGCCTGGTGGTGAGCATCATCCTGAATTTTTTCTCCACCGAGGTGTTCAGCATGTTCAACAAACGGCTGGAG
Source organism: uncultured Cytophagia bacterium (assembly GCA_964419085.1). Lineage (GTDB taxonomy): Bacteria > Zhuqueibacterota > Zhuqueibacteria > Oceanimicrobiales > Oceanimicrobiaceae > CAYQOI01. The sequence goes on from CAYQOI010000182.1 coordinate 4,776, forward strand.
CTCATCTCTTCGAAGGCCGACGAGTTTCGACTCTGGCTCATGGCTATCGTGCACCAGCGCAACAAGCGAAAAACCGAGACGGGAGGCTCAGGAGGCCAGACGCCCGGGAAATCCGACGTGCCCCGGACGGACGCTGCGCCGCAGCCGTCGCTCTCCACCCTGAAGATGCGCCCGCTTTCCGAGATGCAGCAGGAAAGCCTGATCGGGCAGCCGCTCGCAGAGCCCATCGCGGTTTGCGTGGAAACACGAGACGGGCAACGGGTTGCAGGCGTGCCCATCCGTTTCGTGATCACCGAAGGGGACGGCAAACTGGAAAACAACCGCCGGACGGCCCTCGTGCGTACCGACCGCCACGGCCTTGCCACCATCCGCTGGACGATGGGAGAGAAGGTCGCGCCGCAGAAGCTCGCCGCCTCGATTCCAAACAACGAGCGCAGCGCGCTGGAGTTCGTTTCTCTGCCCCGGCCGGTGGTTTCGGCGCTGAACGAGCCCGTTTCCACCGCTCCTTCCACAGGTACAAACAGAGGAGCGATGGCTTAAGATGGGATCCGGGGCAACCTTGATTCGGCTCATCGACGTGGTGTTCATCCTGCTGTTCGGCTTCATCTCCATTTCAGAGGTGAGCCAGAAGAGCAAGATCGAGCTGCCGAAGAGTACCGAAACGCCACTGTCGAGTCCAGACCAGGAAGAGGTGCTGTTCGTGGGCATCGATTCAGGTGGGACCTATCTGGTGGAAAACGAAAGCCAGGCCATTGCGTCACCCCAAGGCCTCTACGCGTATTTGAGCCAAAAGGCCGAACAAGCGGTGAACGAACACCACAAGCTGCGAGTGCGCATCCGCTCCAACTGGGACGCGCCCATCCGGTACACGATGATCGCGGCGGACATCTGTGACCATCTCCGGTTGCAAAAAGGTGTGGATGTCCGACGCGCGGGAGGCAGAAAATGACCCGCGGCGGCCTCATCATTCGGCTCATCGATGTGGCGATGATCATCCTGTTCGGATTTATCGCGATCAGCGACATCAAAGTCAAAGCGCAGATCAAACTTCCTGCGAAAGACGAAACACCGCCCGCGGAGCAGAAGGAGGACCCCACCCTGCTGTTCGTCACCATCGGGCTGGACCACCGCTACACGGTGAAGCGCGAAGACGAGATCGTTGCAGGGGCACTCTCGTTGGAACAATTGGAGCAGCAGTTGCTGCGGCACAAGGATGAGTTCTCGTCGCGCGGTCAGGAGTTTGTGGTGCTGCTGGAACCGGACCAGGATTCTCCCATTCAATTCACCATCGATGCGCTGGACATCTGCGAGCGCAACGGGATTCCCAAGAATATCAACTACGAAAGCATGCAATTCTGATGTACCTGGTACAGAGCACACGCAGCAATCAGGACAAGGTGGTCGCGGGGTTTGTGACCGCGTTCTTCCTGCTGGGCACCTTCTTGGCCCTGCACTGGATCGGATTGCCCGAGATGAAGCAACGCACCGATATGTACGAAGAGATCAATTGGACGCGATTTCGTCCCAAACCCAAAAAGATCGTCGGAGAAACGCGGCCCAAGGTCACTCCCAAACCGGAGCCGGCCGTGCCCAAACCGCAGCCGAAGCCCGCAGCCCGGCCTCCCGCGCCGCACAAAGTGGATCTGAGCGCGTTGGCACGTTTCGACACCAAGACGCTGTCCAGACCCAGCCTGAAAGAATCCAGGGTCAATCCTCCCCGCGCAGCCGCTTCCAGCCACAAGACCCGGATCACGCTGGAGCGCTCGACCCTTTCCACCGGACTCACCACATTCACCGGAGACGCGGAACGCAAGCTCAGGCTACCTAACCCTGGACGCCGGGGCGGTGGGGAAAAGAGCGCGCCGCTTCTGGTGGCCAACTCCGGAGCGGCGGTGGAACCGGAGCGAGGCCCCGCGTACGCCGCGGGCGGCAGCCTGCTGGGCGCGCCGGAGGCCAAAGACGCCAGCGGCGGCAGCGTGCAGGTGCAGATGGTCCAGATGTCGGATCTGGGCGGCGACTTCGCCGACCTTTCTCCCATCTATCGTGAGCTCATCGAGTGGATGAAGCGGCACCGCAGCGCGTTGCCCCCGGTGGTGGGGCGTTTTATGGAAAGTGCGCCCGGCGATTTGACCGCGGTGGTGGATTTTGAGATCGACGGCCGGAAGTTCCAGATGTTTCTCTTGGTCAAAGAAGCGCTGTACGAGGTACGGGTCTGCCTCATCGAGAACAACGAATCCACCTACCTAATCGATCGCGGGTTCAAGGAGAACAGTCGCTATCTGAGAGTGGGTTCGGTGAACCGGACGCCGACGGGCAAAATCCTGTCGTTCGGCACCGTGCGAAAAGCCGCGTCGAA
>CAYQOI010000183.1:0-7120 GCA_964419085.1 uncultured Cytophagia bacterium
AGAACGGGACCTGCGTCAATCCGTTCATGGTGCTCAACGAACTCGAGGAAGGTTTGCGCCACCACTCGTTGATCAAAAACGAGGAGCAGCGCAAACGGTACAAAGACCTTCTCAGCGTGGTCAAAGAGGAGTATGAGGACATCTGCAAGACCGAGGTGCAACGAGCCATCGCTGCGGACGAGGAGGCGCTCAAGCGGCTCTGTGGCAACTACATCGACAACGTGAAGGCCTACACCCAGAAGGAGAAGGTGAAAAACAAATACACCGGCGCGGACGAGGAGCCGGACGAACGTCTGATGCGCTCCATCGAGCAAAAAATCGACATTCCCGAGAGCCGGAAGGACGATTTCCGCCGCGAGATCATGAACTACATCGGTGCGCTCGCACTGGAAGGCAAAACCTTCGATTATCGTTCCAACGAGCGTTTGCAGAAAGCCCTGGAGCTCAAACTGTTCGAGGACCAGAAAGATTCCATCAAGCTGACGACGCTGATTTCCACCGTGGTAGACAAGGAAACGCAGGAGAAAATCGATGTCGTCAAGTCGAGAATGATCAAATACTACGGCTATTGCGATGTTTGCGCAACCGATGTCTTGAATTTTGTTGCCAGCATCTTTGCTCGTGGAGACATCAAAGAAGCGATGAAGTGACAAACCATGGTCAAGAGAATCGATCGAGACCATGCACGGTTTCGACAAATCGTCCGAGGGAAGGTCAAGCGAAATCTCAAGAAGTACATCACGCGTGGTGAGCTTATTGGGAAAAAGGGCAAGGAATTTGTCAGCATTCCCATCCCGCAGATCAACATTCCGCGGTTTCGCTACAGCGCCAAAAAGGCCGGTGGTGTCGGCCAGGGTGACGGTGCAGTGGGGACCCCCATCGGGCAGGGTGATGGGAGCCTGGTGCCCGGCGCCGGAGATGCCCCTTCTGAACACATCCTCGAAGTAGATGTCTCTCTGGATGAGCTGGCTCAGATGCTCGGCGAAGAGCTGGAGCTTCCGAATATTCAGCCCAAGGGGAAGAGAAACATCGTCTCGCACAAGGACAAATACACCGGCATCAGCCAGTCAGGTCCCGAATCTCTTCGCCACTTCAAGCGCACCTACAAGCAAGCGCTGAAAAGACAAATCATCACGCAAACCTACGACCCGCGCAAACCCATCATCGTACCGGTGCGAGAGGACAGGCGGTACCGCACCTGGAAAGTGACCGTCGAGCCGGAAAGCACCGCGGTCATCGTTTACATGATGGACGTGTCCGGTTCCATGGGGGATGAGCAAAAGGAGATCGTGCGCATCGAATCGTTCTGGATCGACACGTGGCTGCGCTATCAATACAAGAACATCGAGACCCGCTACATCATTCACGATGCGGTCGCGCGCGAAGTGGACCAGGAGACGTTCTATCACACCAGAGAGAGCGGCGGGACCATCATCTCGTCGGCTTACAAGCTGGCGAGCAAACTCATCGATGAGTCGTATGACCCGAACGACTGGAACATCTATTTGTTTCATTTTTCCGACGGGGACAACTGGGGTGAAATCGATACGGACGAATGTGTAAACATCATGCAAGAGCATCTGCTCCCCAGGATCAATTTGTTTTGCTACGGACAGGTGGAGAGCCCGTACGGCAGCGGACAGTTCATCCGCGACCTGGAAGAGCATTTTGAGGAAGAGGAGAAGGTCGTCCTTTCCGAGATTCCCGACAAGGATGGGATTTATGCCTCCATCAAAGAGTTTCTTGGAAAAGGTAAATGAGGACACCCAAACGCTGACTCAGCCATGAATCTATCGCCCGATCTAAAAAGTGTCCAGGACGAGATCAAGGGATACGCGCTCGAATACAACCTCGATTTCTTCGAAACCATTTTCGAGGTTGTCGAATTCGATCAACTCAACGAAGTAGCCAGCTACGGGGGCTTCCCGACCCGTTACCCGCACTGGCGCTTCGGCATGGAATACGAGGAGTTGTCCAAAGGATACGCGTACGGGTTGCAGAAGATCTACGAGTTAGTGATCAACAACGACCCATGCTACGCGTACCTGATGAAATGCAACAATCTCGTGGACCAAAAACTGGTGATGGCGCACGTTTACGCGCACTGCGATTTCTTCAAAAACAACCTGTGGTTTGCGCACACGAACCGCAAAATGATGGATGAGATGGCCAACCACGCGACGCAGATTCGACGGTATGTGGAGCGTTACGGGGAAGAGCTGGTGGAAGACTTCATCGAGGTGTGCCTGTCGCTTGAGAACCTTATTGACCCGCACCAGCCTTTCATCAAGCGGAAAGCCGAACCGCTCGAAGAGTTACAGGCCGTGGAAGAAAATGTCGGGCCGGTCAAACTCAAAAGCAAGGCCTACATGGACTCGTTCATCAACCCGGAGGAGTTTCTGGAGGAGCAAAAGCGCCTCGTTGAAGAAAAGGAAAAAAACAAAAAGACGAAGTTTCCCGAGCAGCCTGAAAGAGACGTTTTGAAGTTTCTCCTCGACCATGCCCCGTTGGAAACCTGGCAGGCGGACATCCTCTCCATTATCCGCGATGAAGCGTACTACTTCACGCCGCAGGGTCAGACGAAGATCATGAACGAGGGGTGGGCCACCTACTGGCATTCGAAAATCATGACGGAGAAATGTCTCAGTGACTCGGAGCTCATCGACTATGCCGACCACCATTCCGGCACGCTGATGACCAGTCCCGGACGGCTCAATCCCTACAAACTGGGTGTGGAGCTTTTTCGGGATATCGAAGACCGATGGAACAAGGGAAAGTTTGGCAAGGAGTACGAGGAGTGCGAGGACTGGGAAGAGAAGAAGAGATGGAATCGTAACCTGGGACTCGGCCGAGAGAAGATTTTCGAAGTGCGCAAGATGTACAACGATGTGATGTTCATCGACGCCTTTTTGACGCCTGAGTTTTGCCGGGAGCACAAGCTCTTCGTTTATGAGTACAATGACCGCAACGACATGTACGAAATCTCTGACCGCGACTTTTACAAAGTCAAACAGAAGCTGCTATTTGCGTTGACCAATTTCGGGCAGCCCATCATACTGGTAGAAGATGCAAACTACCTGAATCGCGGCGAGCTTTATTTGGTCCACCGGCATGAAGGCGTGGACCTGAAGTTGGATGAAGCGCGGGATACGCTGGCAAATTTGCAGAAAATTTGGAATCGACCGGTGCATTTGGAAACGGTTTTCGATGACGTGAAGACTTTATTCACCTTCGATGGTCGCGAGCACACCGAGATCGAAATCGATTAGACGAAATGAAACCCACCCACAACTTTGTTTTATTTAATAAAGGGGAAGAGCTATGAAGCATGGGCGAGCACTTGTGGAATCGTTGAAACAGTTTGTGGCCGGCAAAGAAACATTGAGCGAGCTGCCACGACCGGAAAGGACGCTGGATTATGAATCGCCGGAGCTGCGCTTTCATCTCACCGCTCGAGATGCGGACAAATTCAGCTTCATCCTGGATGAGCTGGCATTCGATTTTGCCAAAGAGACCGCAGACGAACGAGTTGAGCCGCAGACGTTGAAGCGTTTGGCAAAGGAACTGGCGAGCAGAGCAACCTATCTCGTGGAAGGTCTCGACGTCATCGAGGTGGACGACGCCAACCTCACCGTGCAGGTACGGAGTAAGCCACCCCACACCGAGGCGCACCGGGTCGAATATTTCGAGCTTTTGCTCACCGCCTCTGGACAAGGTAGTTTCAAAAGATATGTGTTTGACAAAAGCTCTCGTAAGCGCGCGACGATCCCCTTTCACGTCACCGAGGACGTGCTGGCGAGATTTGCTGAAGACATTTACACCGTTTTTGCATAGGACAAGTCCCTTTGAGCGCGGTGGCCTTACGCATCGAAACCGCCCCAAACTCTGCGATTAGATGACCACACAGAAGGTTCAAGAAAAGCGGGGCTTCACGGTCGGGGAAAAGTGGATCATCTGGGGCGTGTTTTGCCTGTTGGTGGGGTTGAGTTCGTCGCGCTTCACCGTTTTTGCGGGGCTCATGCTTCTTTCCCTGGGTGTTTCCTGGATACGCAAAAAGCAGCGCCTCCTGATGGCTGTGGTGGCTGCACTACTGGGTATCTCTCTCCTCACGTTTAGCAAATTCCTATTTTGAGCCACGACATGATCAAAAGAGCGCTCCTGGCTTTCCCCTTGTTTTTCTTTTTGGGCAACGGGCTTAATTCGGCTTTCCCACAGGTAGCGGAGAAAACCGCGGTTTTGTGGTGTGACCCGCTGATGAACATCCGGCGTCTGGGTTCGCGACAGACCATCGTGAATGTGGTGCGAAAGGCCCGCAGTGCAGGGTTCAGCGCCATCGCGCTGGGCGTAAAAACCAACACCGGAGAAGTCATCTATGAAAGCAAGGTTGCGCCGCGCTTGCTGGATTGGCAGGACTACCGGGTCCCCCTGGATTTCGATGCAGTGCAATTCTTCCTGCAAGAGGCACACAGAAATGGTTTGCAGCTTTACGCGGTGTTCCCGGTCTTTGCAGGGGGCGAAATGTTGGAAAGGAAGGGCATCGTTTACTCCAAACATTCCGACTGGCAGACCGTGGTTTACGCCGTGGATGCGGATGAGCCGAAAATCATGCCCATCACGGAATGGGCGATGGGCCCGGTCGCGTTTCTCAATCCTCTGTTGCCGGAGGTACAAAAGCATGAGATCGCGCTCATCACCGAGTTCCTGGAAAAATACAGCGGCATCGATGGGCTCATTCTAGACAAAGTCCGTTTCAGCGGCATCGAGGCGGATTTTTCCGACTTTAGCCGCAAGGAATTTGAAAGCTACCTCGGTTCGGGCAAACTCAATTGGTGGCCGGAAGACGTCTACGAGTTGCAACTCGTGGACGACGAATGGCAGGTGGTGCCCGGGGAGTACTATCAGAGTTGGATTCAGTTTCGCGCCGCACGCATGCGACAATTCTACGAACGAATCGTTCAAGACATCAAGAAAACCGACCCAAGCATTCCGGTGGGAAGTTTTGTGGGGGCCTGGTACCCCACTTACTACGAATATGGCGTCAATTGGGCCAGCGAAAGCAATGTTCCGGAGGAAAAATGGGCCACGAGCGACTACTATAAAACCGCAGTGGCCGAAAAGCTTTCCTATCTCGTGGTGGGCTGCTTCTTTCCGCGCGTCACGATGGAAGATGCGGAGAAGGTGGGCGCAGATTGGTGGATGAGCGTGGAAGGGAGTGCGATCACCGCCAACGAAGTGGTCAACAAAGTGTGCCCGGTGTATGGCGCCATCCTGGTGGAGGAGTTCAAAGACAGCGCGGAGAAATTCAGCGCTGCGGTTACCACCGCAAACAAGCTCACCGACGGCCTTTACGTCTACGACCTCAGCGAAGTGGAAAAATATAAATACTGGGATGAGTTAGGTGCAGTACTTCGGGCGGCGAAAACCCGCGCCGCTAAACGCAATGTACGGCGGTAAGGCTCGTCCGCTTCGCACTTTCTTTCCGCGGCATCTCACGATTTCTGTTTCTTCACCTGCTTAAGGAATTCCAGCAACGCCTCGTTGTCCTGTTTCGTCCCACCTTCGATAATCAGCACATCCCGACCCGCGAGTTTGACCACGGTGTTTTCATCTTGCTTGGGATACTTCACCCGCAGGAGTTGCCTGTAAGCCTGCTCGAATTCGTTGGCTTCGGCCTCGCTGTCCCAGGTGGAGTAGATCAAAAGAAGCAGGTTGTGGCTTCGCTTGTTTTCCAGCACCGCAAAAGTGTCGCCGGCCCAGCCTTTGGCGGCCTGCTTGCCCAGCTCTCCCAGACCGTGTTCGGCAAAAATGATTCGCCATTGCACCTCGCCGAGCGTGTTCATCTCCAGCAGTTTCCACCCATGGAAGACCCTTTCCTTGCCGAACTCGGGCCAGCTCAATTTGACGGGGTCCTCTCCGTCGATCCACTTTTGCGGGTGCAGAATCTGCTCTGTCGAAGCCGGGGGACGGCTGTACAACTCGTCGACTTGTTTCCAACCGTGCTGCTTGACCTGATAGACAAATGCCATGCCTTTGAGGTACGCGCCGACCAGTGTTTCCAGCAGGAAGCGCGGGATTTTTTCCAGTGCCGCGGCCGCGTTTTTCATTTCCGCCGATTGTGCCAGCGGGAGCGCATTGCGTTTGACCATCTCCATGAGTTGTGTGGCGTCCATCTGCGCGGGTGCGTTGATGGCCATTTCGAGAATGGAGTCGGCGGGTTTGTTGCCGAACATTTTCCGCAGACTCCACGCGGTCATGATGAATGTGGCTTCGCCCTCGACCACCGCCTGGCGTGCCATGAGTTCGTCGTCGCTGAGGTTTGCACCGCGCGGCGCCAAAACGTAGTGCTGCAGGTCAAAATACTGGTCCTGCAATCCGTGATAAAGCTCGTGCGCGTACACCGCCTGCAATGTTTGCGCCGGCAGGTTTTGCATGACGACGTAAAAGGTCTTGGTCTCGGGGTCGTAGTACGCCGCAGCCTGGCTTTGCATGACCATTTTGGCTAAAGCCTTGAAATCGGTGATCTCCGGCCCGCGGTAAAGCCCCAGTTTCTTGACGATCTTGCCGTAGTTTTTCCGCAGTTTTTCCGGAAACTGCTTGTCCAGCATTCGGTCGAGGTAACGGCCAAATTCGGCTAACGACTGATTTCGGACTTTCACCGGATGCTTGAATCGCTTGCCGCGCAGGGTTTCGAGGTCGCGCTGGATGGAAACAATGAGACTATCTGCGGTGGAATGGTTTTGTGCCCGCGCCGGAGGTAGAGGCAGCAGCAGATGTAAAACAAGCGTCAGTGCGGCGAATAGAATGACAGGTTTTGCGTTCATGCGTTCCTCACGATGAGATCAATGCGCTTGCGCCAGGCCGACGCAGAGCTCGCGAAATTTTTCCGGTACCGGGGCGAGTTTTCGTTCGCCGTAGTCGAAGAATGCGAGCCCCGTCCTCGCGCGGCAGATTTCTTTTTTGTCCTCCGCGCGGGTGACTCGGTAGTAAACCACACAGCCATACCTGTGAAAATCGTCAACCGCGAGCTCGATCTTCAATCTCTCGCCGGCGAAAGCTTCAGCCTTGTAGATGACGGCGGCATCGACCATGATGGTGCCCTGACCTTCTACATCCAACTCGG
>CAYQOI010000184.1:0-6990 GCA_964419085.1 uncultured Cytophagia bacterium
ATTTTACACTATAAAATTACCGAAAAGCTCGGCGAGGGCGGAATGGGCGTGGTCTACAAAGCCGAGGACACCAAACTCAAGCGTACCGTCGCCATCAAATTCCTGCCGCGGCAGATAGCAGCCAGTGAAGAGGACCGTAAGCGCTTCAAGGTGGAAGCGCAAGCAGCGGCGCAATTAAATCATCCCAACATTGCCACGATTCACGCCATCGAAGAAGTTGATGAGGAGCTGTTCATTGTCATGGAATACATCGAGGGGCAGGAATTGCGCGCGAAAATTGTAGGCGCTGAAAATTTTCAGCCCGTACCAGTTGAAACCGTTATCGATTATGCTACCCAAATCGGCGCCGGCCTGCAAGCAGCCCACAGAAAGGGCATTACCCACAGGGATATCAAAAGTGCGAACATTATGATCACGAACGAACGTCAGGCTAAAATCATGGATTTTGGATTGGCAAAAATGCCTGGCCGCTCTCAGGTTACCCAATTGGGAACCACATTAGGAACCATCGCCTACATGTCCCCGGAACAAGCACACGGAACCGGTGTGGATCACCGCACCGATATTTGGGCGTTCGGCGTAGTCTTGTACGAAATGCTCACCGGTCAACTGCCTTTCGGAGGGGATTACGAACAGGCGGTGATTTATTCAATCGTAAATGAAGAGCCGCAACCCTTATCGGAACTGCGAACCGACGTGCCTGCCGAATTGGAGCGGGTTGTCGAAAAATGTCTGGCAAAACAAGCGGATCAGCGCTACCAAGATATCGATGAACTTCTCACTGATTTAAGAGAGCTAGCCGGGGCCTCTTCAGCAAAAACAGGTTCACCTGATCGAGACAAAAAGGCGTTTCCCACAAGAACGATTGCATTTGTTGCGGCGGGTCTGGTAATCGTTTTGCTGGCTTTTCTTGCAGTAAGCAACTTTCTCGAAACAGGGAGAGATACTTTAGACAGTAGCGCTGAAGAGTCCAGAAATCGGGTTGCGGTCTTTCCGTTTTCCGTACGCGGTGCGCCAGAATTCCAATACCTCCGGGAAGGGATGGCGGATCTGTTGGGCACCAATTTGGACGGCGCCGGAGAATTGAAGTGCATCAACCAGGGCACGTTGCTGAAAGTCCTTTCCAGGGATTCCGAAATGCCGCTCGATGCAGATCTTTCAACGAAGATAGCCAAACGCCTCAACGCCGGGCTCTATGTCCTCGGCAATATTTTGGAGGCCGGCGGCCGGCTGCGAATCAGCGCATCGCTGCACGAGATTGACCAGGAAGATGAGCCCCTGGCCACAGCATCCGCTGAGGGGACTGCGGAAGAGCTTTTCAAAATGACGGACAATTTAACGGCGCAGCTCATCGCGGGGGTCAGCGAGCAGCCTGCTCAACGGATGACCCGCCTTGCCGCCAGAACGACCAAATCCTTTGCTGCGCTGAAAGCGTATCTCGAAGGCGAGCGGTATCGCCGGGAAGGCCGCATTTTTGAATCTATCTCAGCTTACCAACGCGCCGTTGCGGAAGATACGACATTTGCGCTCGCTTATTATCGACTGGCCGAGTCGGCTTTATTCAGTCCCGGCAATGTGAATTTGCAGAAAATGCTCGAGTCGGCAGTAAGACATGCGGGCAATCTGAGTGAACGCAATCAGCTTCTCATCGAGGCTTTTGCTCATTCACGGCAAGGCAATTTTTTTAAGGCACAGGAGTTGTACGGGAATATCGTCGCCCTTTATCCGGATGAAGTGGAAGCGTGGGACGCGCTTGGTACCATCCAATGGTATATTGCAGGGCGTTCGGGACATTCACTCGATGGCGCCCGAAGGTCGTTCGAACGCGCGGTTTTCTATGATCCGGATAACATCCCGGCTGTGCCGTATCTCTGGATTCTTTCGATCTGGAACAGGAACCAGGCACGCGCGGATTCTCTGGCAGAGCGCCTCCTGGTTCTCAATCCCCCTGAAAGCGAAAAAAGGATCCAGGTGGTTTCCTGGCTGGCGTTTTCCAAAGGGGATCATGCCGCACAGGAACAGGCCATCGAGCAGGCGAGGTCGTCTCCTTCTTTCGAAATCCTGTTGACGTCGACTTTCCTTGCTCGGATCGCGAATCTCCACCGGGACCCCGAGCAATTCGCCAATACCGTGAAATTTGTTCGCTTACTCCATGAGCCGACGCGCTCGGCAGATGATCGGTATAACGGACACACCCTGCTCGCAAATCTGCATTTAACCCGGGGTCTGTGGCAAACTGCCAAAGAAGAGCTGCGGGGCGCGGCTTCCGTTAAGCCAGTCCGGGCCTTGGAATTTCAAGCGATTCTTTCTCTTTATCCGTTGCTTAAGAACACGGCAGAGCTCGAGGACTTGCGTAGAAAAGTGACGAGATTAAATGATGACCCGGTTCAGGCGCCCCTTCTGCGATACTATTTTTGCGGGCTTATCAGCGCGCGGCTTGGCGAAAATTCATTAGCAGAAAGGTATGCCGACTCTCTCGAGACTCATGCCGGTAGCCTTTTAGCGCAAGAACAGGAGCAAATTAAACGAGCCGGCGCCATGGGGATTGATTTTGCTTTAAGTGTTCGTGCTCACGTGGCCTGGAATGAGGGCCATTTCCAAAAAGCGCTCGATCTGCTCGACCGGGGCGAGCCTGAGAAATGGTGGCCCTTTATCGCAGGGCGCGCTTTTGAAGGACAAGCCTATGAACGGTACATGCGCGCTGAGCTGTTAAAATCTTTGGGAAGGTACGAAGAAGCGCTGCGCTGGTATCAAAGCCTTGGAATTGGTCGCGCGTTTGAGTTTGTCTATCTACCCGTCTCCCATTTCAAGCAGGCTGAAGTTTACGAAAAGCTCGGTCAGAATGAGAAAGCAATAGAGAATTATGGCAAATTCATTGAAATGTGGAAAGACTGCGATCCGGAATTACGGTCTGTTGTGGTTGAGGCGGAAAAATCGCTGGAGCGGCTTTTGGGGGAAAAAGCCAGAGAGCCGGGTGAGAAACGCAAAGAAATAGAAAGTCATTAACCTCGATGATTGGCAAAATCGTTCTTCATTACAAGATCCTCGAAAAACTCAAACGTGATATGGCCATCAAATTTCTGCCGCGTCAGATTGCCACAAAGGAGGACGAGAGTAGACTCCTGGAGCTTTTCACTCACGTTAGGAGTGCCATGTTTATAGCGGAAATACGGGCAAAGAGGAAAACTCCATAGGAGTGTGATATGTAATTTCGGAGGGAGGGCTGCTCATGGCAAATACAAATATCAAGAACTGGGTGCGACGAGGAAGATTCAATTGGCAAGGCGGAACGTTGGAGAAATTCAATATTGAATTCGATATGAAATATCTCTTTACTTGAATTCAAAATGCATGCGCGAGATGATGTGTCACTCCTACGGAGTTTAGGAAAGGGTAGGGATTTGCAGAGCTATAAACATGTCATCCCTACGGGATTAGCGCAACAAGCGCGTGGTGTGAAGAAATGATCGGCAAAGCCATCTTACACTACAAGATCCTCGAGAAACTCGGCGAAGGCGGCATGGGCGTCGTCTACAAAGCCCACGATACCAGGCTCAAACGCGAGGTCGCCATCAAGTTCCTGCCGCGCCAGATTGCCGCGAGTGACGAGGAGCGCGAGCGCTTCAAGATCGAAGCGCAGGCCGCCGCGGCGCTGAACCATCCCAACATCGCTACGATTTTTGCCATCGAAGAATACGATGATGAAACCCGTCAGGCGCCGGGGAACCTGTTCATCGTCATGGAATACATCGAAGGCCGGGAGTTGCGGGAAATCCTGGCCAACCCTCCGGAGGGTCTGAGCCTCCGGAGGGTGCTGGACTACGCCACCCAAATCGCCGCCGGCCTACAAGTCGCGCACAAAAAGGGCGTGGTGCACCGGGACATCAAGTCCAGCAATATCATGATTGCAGAGGACGGCAGGGTAAAGATCATGGATTTCGGGCTGGCGAAAGTGCGGGGCGGAGCGTTGTTGACGAAAGAGCATACGACCCTCGGCACGGCGGCGTACATGTCGCCGGAGCAAGCGAGGGGCGAGGAGGTTGACCACAGAACGGACATCTGGGCGTTCGGGGTGGTGCTGTATGAAATGCTCACCGGCCGATTGCCGTTCAAAGGGGATTACGAAGCAGCCGTGATTTATTCGATTCTGAATGAGGCGCCTGAACCCATGACCAACGTCGCACCGGAAGTCGAACGGAAGATTCTGAAAGCCCTGGCCAAAGATCCGGCGGACCGATACCAAACCGCGGATGAAGTGGTATCTGATCTACAACAGATTGGCGCTGAACCGTCAGAGAAAAGCAAACCGGCCCGTAAAGGGGCCAAACTCACCTGGATGGCTGTAAGCCTTGTGCTGCTTTTGACCCTTGCAGTTTATTTGTTCAGAACGACTTCGCCTCCCGTTGTGGAGAACGAACCGCTTAAGACCATCGCCGTGCTGCCTTTCGTGGATATGAGTCCCGCTAAGGATCAGGAGTATTTCTCCGACGGCCTGGCGGAAGAACTGCTCAATGTGCTGGCGAGAAACCCGGCGCTGCGGGTCACCTCGAGGACTTCGGCTTTCTCGTTTAAGGGGACCCATACCGATATTCGCACCATTGCCGAAAAGCTCAATGTGCAGCACATTCTGGAAGGCAGCGTGCGTAAGTTCGGCAACCAAATTCGCGTCACCACGCAATTGATCGATGTGGCGACCGACGCTCACCTGTGGACCAATACCTATGATGGTACCCTGGACAACATTTTCGCAGTGCAGGATACGATCTCCCGCGCGGTCGCCAGGGCACTGCAGGTCGCCCTGCTGGGCAGTCCGACACAAACGGTCGGGGAGGAAACCAACCCGGCAGCCTACAATGCATACTTGCAAGCGCAGTATTTCTTTAAGCAGCGTACAAAGGAGAATTTTGAGAAGGCCATCGACTATTACGAGCAAGCGCTGGTGCTCGATCCCGGTTATGCCCGCGCCTGGTTAGGGCTGTCGATGGTCCACTCGCGGCAGGCAAACTCCGGCTACATTCCGCTTAAGGAAGGCCACGTCAAAGCACAGCAGGAGGTGAAGAAAGCGCTGGAACTCGCTCCCAACCTGGGAGGCGCCCATGCCCAAATGGGGTGGCTAAAGAGAATTTACGATTGGGACTGGAAGGGGGCGGATGCGGCCTACCATCGGGCGCTGGAACTTGAGCCGGGAAACGCGGTGGCGGTGAGGGGCGCCGGGCACCTGGCCGCCACATTAGGACGGTTTGAGGAAGCGCTAACGCTCGACCGCCGGGCCATTGCGCTCGACCCGGTCAATGCCGCGCCCTATGTCAGTCTCGGTTTGGATGCCTACTTCGCCGGCCGGCTCGAGGAAGCGGAAGCCACCAGCCGGAAAGTTCTGGAGCTAAATCCGCAATATCCGGGCGGGCACATGCGAATCGGACGGATTTATCTGGAGAAGGGAAAACCGGATTCGGCGCTGCTGGAGATGGAGAAAGAACCCGAGCCAGTGTGGCAAATGTTTGGATTGGCGCTGGTCTATCACGCGTTGGGGAAGAAAAGAGAAGCAGATGCGTCGTTGGCAGCTTTCACGAAGGCCTACGGAAATGTTGCCGCTTATCAGATTGCCGAGATCTACGCCTATCGCGGGGAGACGAATCAGGCCTTCGAGTGGCTGGAGCGGGCGTATGAACAGCGCGACGGCGGTCTTGCTGAGGTGAAGGGGGACCCGCTGCTGCGTAACATCGAGACAGACCCGCGCTACGCGGTATTTCTGAGAAAAATGAAATTGCCTTTGTGACCCGGCTGCTGCCCGGCCTCCGCCGGGAGGCGTGAGCTATGATTGGACAACCCGTGTTTCGTCATCAAATGCAAGCCGAGGACACGAGGCTTAAGCGCGCGACACACTGGCCTGGGCGGTGAGGCAACCTGGCATGGAAAAGGCCAGTCCGACCCCGTTTTATGAGCAACCGAACCGCGAAGCCCGCGATTCTGTAAATTGTTCCAACAACGGATTCAGGAGGTTTCGGAATGACTGCAGAGTATCTCACCTTTCACCCCGAGGTAAAGAAGGCCCTCAGCAAAGGGGCGCCGGTGGTGGCGCTGGAATCGACCATCATTGCACATGGCATGCCTTATCCGCAAAACATCGAGACCGCGCGGCGGGTCGAAGACATCGTGCGCAGCGAAGGCGCGGTTCCTGCGACCATTGCGATTCTCGACGGCAAGATTGTGGTTGGTCTGACCGAGCAGGAGCTGGAACGCGTCGCGCAGGGCGCGGATTTCCTGAAAGTCAGCAGACGGGATATTCCGCTGGTGATCGCCAAAAAACGCAACGGCGCCACCACCGTTGCCGCGACCATGTTCATCGCGGCCCTGACCGGGATTCGCGTCTTGGTGACCGGCGGTATCGGCGGGGTACATCGCGGCGCGGCGGAAACGCTGGACGTCTCTGCTGACCTCATGGAACTGGCTGCCAGCAATGTCGCCGTGGTCTGTGCCGGCGCAAAAGCGATCCTCGATATCGGCCTGACGCTTGAGTATTTGGAAACCCACGGCGTCCCGGTGGTGGGCTACCGCACCGAGGCGTTCCCGGCTTTTTATACGCGCGATAGCGGCTTTGGGGTGGACTATTCGGTGCTTTCTCTTGAAGAGCTTGCCCGGGCGCTGAGGGCCAAATGGGCTTTAGGCCTGACAGGCGGCATGGTGGTCGCCAATCCCATCCCCGAAGAACACGAACTGGAGCCCGAGATGATCTCGCGGGCCATTTCAGAGGCGCTGGCCGAGGCCAAAGCGAAGCAGATCCGTGGCAAAGAAACCACGCCGTTTCTGCTTTCGCGCATCGAAACGATTACCGGCGGGAAGAGCCTGAAAGCAAATATCGAGTTGGTGTGCCACAACGCGCAGGTGGGCGCGAAACTGGCGAGGGAATTGGCAACACTGTAACACCGAGTCTTCAATTGGCACCGGGGGAAGGCAAGAAAGGCAAAACCATTCCCAACTGCAGAATCACGG
>CAYQOI010000185.1:0-6963 GCA_964419085.1 uncultured Cytophagia bacterium
GCTTCCAGCCGGTTGGTGGCCACAAACGCTTTGGGAAAAGGGATGCCGAAGTCGCCACACAGCTTGCGGGCGAAATCGCGCTCGCGTTCCAGGCGGATGCCTTCCCCCACAGGCGAGAGAATGGGTACCGCATCGGCCAGCAGCTCCTGGGCCCAATCCATCAGCGTCCAGTCGATGGACATGGGGATGATCAAATCGACGCCTTTCTCCTTCGCCAGCGAGACCGGATTCGGGTGCACCTCCGGCAAGAACGTGTCACCCTCCAGTGCAGGGCTGTGGCGGGCGTAATTGCGCGTCAGATAGGTGCTGACCTGGGCGCCGTGCTCTTTGAGAATATGCAGCACACCCTGCGCGAATCCCCCCACGCCAAAAACCATCACCTTCATCGATTGCGATTCCATGCCGGTAAGATTATTTTCGTTTGAATCCAAACAGCCGCGCCGCTCTTCCTCGTCACAGCTCAGAACTCCGCGGTGAAGCCGCCGACGAAGTTTCTGATCTCCTCCAGACTCCGGTCGCGCAGGGTGTAGGCGTAGTTGCCGATGTTGTTCACGCCCACAAAAAAGCTGAATTGGTTCCAGTAGAAAAAGATTCGACCGTCCAGCACCTTCTGGGGCACGAGCTGGTGAATCCCGGGAAGGCTGTACCTTTCCTGGGCGCTCGCGTACTTGTAATCCAACTGAATCTCCACGTTGCCGAACCGCACCGAAGGAGAGACGAACGCGATGAACTTTTGCCGGTAGCGCAGCAGTTCGTGCTTCACCCGGTCTTCCGGATTCATATACAGCAGGTTGGCTTTCAAACCCAGGTGGTTGTTCCACCAGCGCGCGTTCATCACGAACTCCACCCCGGGAATGCGCGCGCTTTCGATGTTGATGAAGCGGACATCCCCTGAAAGCTGCGGCTCGGCTTCGATCAGATTATCCACTTCGGTCCAGAAACCGTTGACCTCCACAAACCAGGTGGGCGTGATCCGCTGGCGAAATCCCACCTCGTAGCTCCAGGAAACCTCCGAGCGCAGGTCGGGATTGGACAGAAATTTGAAGCCCGCGCTGTCGAACTCCAGAAACAGTTGCGCGACCACGGGAAATTTGAAGCCGTTGGAAACCGAGCCGCGCAGGGTCGTGTTTCTGAAGGGATGGTAATTCAGCCCGACCTTGGGACTGAAGTGGTCGTACTGCCGGCCTTCGCCGATGGCAGCGGAGGGATCGCTGTAGATCTCGTAGCGGTCGTAGCGTCCTCCCAGCGTCAGGCTGAGATTGGAACGTACGCGCCAATCCACCTGCAGGTACGGCGCCACCAACACCGCGTCCCGCTGGCCGTAGAGCGTGGGCGCGGACTTCACCTTGTCGAATTTGAAATCGGAGCCGTAAACGACGGAAAACGACGGGTGCAAAATGAGATTGCCCTGCAGGCTGCCGCCCAGCCCCAACGCGGGGGAAAAGCTGCCCGCGCTGGTGAATTGTGTTCCCAACAGAAAGCGGTTGAAGTAGGTGCGAAACTGTATGG
Source organism: uncultured Cytophagia bacterium (assembly GCA_964419085.1). Classification (GTDB taxonomy): domain Bacteria; phylum Zhuqueibacterota; class Zhuqueibacteria; order Oceanimicrobiales; family Oceanimicrobiaceae; genus CAYQOI01. Next base: position 1,510 of record CAYQOI010000185.1, read on the forward strand.
CGGCCTTGGAAGACAGGGGGAGGTTGTATTTCATAAACAGCGTGACCCCGTTCTGCACCTGTTTCTTGTTGCGCTCGGTCTCCGGCACCGAAAGCGCCTCGTCCTGGTCCTTCCAAACGATGAACACGCCGGAATCGTCGTGCATGTAATTGCCATACAGGGTCAGGGTCGACGCGTTGGGGAAGCGGTAAGTAGCCTTGCCCGACAGATTGTAGCGCAGGTACTGGCCGTTTTCGGTGTAGCCTTCAGAGAAGCTGCGCCCTCCGGAGATCCGCAGTCCCAGATTGCCGATCTGCCGGCTGTGGGTAAAATCTTCGCGATTGAAATCCTGAATGCGGTCCAGCTTGGCGTTGAAATTCCACTGCGGCTCATGCGAGTCGTCGTAGGCGCCGACAATTGTACGCACGTAGGTCTTGCTCTTAGGACCCGGGCTTTTGGTGATAAAATTGATCACGCCGCCCATGGCAGAGGAGCCGTACAGCGCGGAGCCCGCGCCGCGCACGATTTCGGCCCGCTCCACGTCCGCCGGTGAAATCATGAACCAGTTGACCGCGCCGAAGTCGCTGTTCATTACCGGCACATCGTCCAGCAGCACCAGCACCCGGCTGCCCACCCCGCGGGTGTAGCCGTCCGAGCCGCGGATGTTTACGCTCTCCTGAATGATCTGCACTCCGGCTGCGGTTTCCAGCGCGTCTTTAATGCCGACAGGATTGCGCTGCATGATCTCTTTGGCGGTCATCACCTCCACCGCCGCGGGAGTGTTCTCCGCTTCCTGTTTCCACCTGCTGGCGGTCACCACCACCGGATCGATTTCGATGGGCGTTTCTTGCAGTCGAATCGAGGGGATGGTGAACGTCTCCCCTGCATCGACCTTGATGTTTTTGATGGTGAGCTTGCGGTACCCGATCATGGTAATCCGCAGAGAATAGGTGCCAGGCGGCACCGCCGGAATGATGAACGCGCCGTTGATGTTCGTACTCGCGCCCAGCAGCGTGCCCTCGATCTGCACGTTCGCGCCGGGCAGCGGGTCGCGGGTGCGCGCATCCATGACCCGGCCGATGATGCGTCCCTTGTTGTTCTGGGCAGAAAGACTTATGGGGAGCAAAAGGAGCAGTGCCACACTTAACAGCGCCAAAGTCTCTTTTTGTTTAAACCACATGCTTCCTCCCTGAACCTTACCTGATGTTCGCAAAATCCGCAACGATATCGATGCCGGTGACCGTGGCGTCTTTGTCAACCGTCACCTCGCCGGGCTGCGCCGGTGCATCGGGATCGCGGTAAACGCCGATGGTCTGAAATTCGGTCAACGGCGCCCCCTGCGCCTGCCAGAACACCGCGATGAACTTGTAGTTTCCGGGACTGATGCGCAAGCGGTAATCGAATTCCTCCACATCTTTGGGCAAAATCTCGAACGCGGCAAAAGTCAAAAAATCGTCCGGAAAGACCCGCGGAATGATGGGAAAGACGAAGATGGCCACCGCGCCGGTATTGGCGGGCCATTCACCCACAAAGGTGACCTTGCCTTCGATCTTTGAATTCCGCAGCACTCTGGCAAAATCGATGTCCATGTCCACGCTGTCGGCCACCGGATGTTCATCGGACAGCGAAACCGTCACCGGCTGGCGAAACTGCAGATCGCCGTACAGCCCGATGATGTCCGCCGGATTGAACGACTTGTCCTTTTCTTTCCAGATGGAAAAGACTGCGGCGTAGTCGTCCAGCGGCACCTGAATGTCGTAGGGAATGGTTTGTTCGTTGAGCGTGCTGTCTTTTTTGACCGGCAGGGGTCCGCTAAAGATGAGACTCAGGATATCTGCAGGGGGAAAGGTCTTGCTCACCGCCACCCGAATTTCATCGGTGTTGGACGGCACAGGCTGGTGCAGCCTGACTTCCCCTTTTATGGTGCCCTTGAAGAAGTCCGCTTCGATGCCGAAATCTTCGCAGGCATAAAAAATGGCAAGCACAGCGCCCAAAAGCACGAAAAAACAAAAAACGCTGAAGCTTCGCCGTCCCCTCCAAAACGCCATTTGAACACCCCTCTCAAGACTCGTTCCCGTCGCATTCCTGCAAAAGTCCGGAAAATATAGCCATTTGGGCGTTGAATGTCAATATTTTACTTTTTCGTTACAGCCGCAGCACAAACGGTCGGTTGCAGACAAAAATAGCACGGCCACGCCCAATATTTCCTGTTGGACACGGAGCTCGCGCGCCGGCATGCCGCGCTTAGTGGGGTGTTTTCCAAAACGGATGGATGAAGTGCTGCACACGTCTCACCGCCACACGGTTTCCCTCACTCTTCCACAGGGGTTGAAAAAAGCCCCCGGACAGGTGGTTTACAGGCGTCATCCGGCAGAGCCGTTTAACGCAGCGATCCCTCCGGATCGCTCAGATAGCCCTGGAAGCGTTCCACGAACTTCGCGACGTGGATGCCGTCCATCAACGCGTGGTGCACTTCAACCGAGACGGGCATCCTGATCTGCCGGCCGGCTTTTTCGGCCTTGCCGAACACGATCTTGGGGACGGAATCTCGCCTACCGAAACGCCGCGCGTGGGAAAAACTGGTGAAACCGAGCCACGGGATGACCGAGCAGTGGATCAAATCATCCCGATCGTCTCGTGCCTCCAGCCCACCTCCCGCGGCCGCGTGTTCTTGCAAAACCCGATGCGCGTTTGTCTCGAATTGCTCAAACGTCGAAAAGTAATCGAAGTAGCAGAAACTGAACGTCTCGTCCGGGTTGAGAATCGTGGACCCCGCATGAATCCGGTCGTGTACCAGCACGCCATCCCCGCGAATCCGGTAGCGAAATTCCGGCAGGTCGTTTGCCGCGCGCAGGGAGAGGTACAGGTAGCCGATGAAAAAAGACCGGCCCCGGCTCTTCACCCACTGCAGCAAACGGGTCACGTCTACCGAGGTGCAGATGTTAAAGAACGGGTTGTCGTACCCTCTGAAAAACAGAAACTGGCTCTTCCGGTTCCAGCTCTCGATATCCAGCATGTGGCTCATGCTCCCGCCCCACCGCGAAGGGTGATTATTTTATCCCCGCGGCCACATGGGGCGCGGAGTTGCGCCAGTACGGCTCGGGCAGGGCGCGTTTTCTGGGCCACACTTCATCGAGCGTGTCGCCGTCGTACAAGCGCCCGTTTTTCATCACGTACCGGATCGTGTTGGTGTTGCGGATGTCTTCCAGCGGGTTTTCGCGCAGCACGATGAGGTCGGCGAGCTTGCCCGGCTCCAGGCTGCCCAGGTCGTCGCCCATGCCGATGGCCTGAGCCCCGTAGATGGTGGCCGTCCGCAAGGCGTCGTGCTGGGAGAGGCCGCCGGACTGGACGGACCAGAGTTCCCAGTGGTACCCCAGCCCCTGGAGCTGCCCGTGGCTCCCCACCCCCGCGCGTCCGCCAGCAGGGATCAGCCGTGCCAAAAACCGGGCGTGCTTGTCGAAAATGTACTCGTCCCGGTGAAACCACCCTCCCGGCCCGGGCCGGCCGCCGCGGCGAAGGGTCTTCGCGGCCAGCTCTTTGTACGGCGTGAAGCGCCGGAGTTTGGTGTCGCCGTAGACGTTTTCGGTGGTGTAGTAGTAGTTCTCGGCAAACGGACCGCCGTACGACACCAGCAGGGTCGGCGTGTAGGTGATGCCCGACTTCACGAACAGCTTGAGCACGTCGTCATAAAGCGGATAGATGGGCAGCGCGTGCTCCAGCCCCGAATAGCCGTCGATGGCGTGCGTGAGGTTGAGTTTGAAATCCAGGCCGCCTTCTGTGGTGGGCATGAGCTTCAGCTCGCGGGCTGCGATGATCAGCCACTGGCGTTGCTGGCGGTTGCCGGACATGTACATCTTGAACATGTTGGTGTGGTAGTAGTCGCTGTAGCGTTTCAAGACGTTGCGCGCGTGCTCCTGGCTTTTGATCTGCTCGAAGAAAAAGACGCCCGGCCCGGTGGAATAGATGCGCGGGCCCACCATCTCGCCGGTCTCCACCCGGTCCTCGTAAGTGAGGATGTCGGTGGTGCCGGTCTGCGGGTCGCGGGTGGTGGTCACGCCGTAGGCGAGCTGCGCCAGGTACTGCCACACCTGCGTGCTGTGCACCTCCGGGATGAGCCACTGCGCGTGGTAGTGCGTGTCCACGAAGCCGGGAAGGATGGTCTCGCCGGAGACATCCATCACCTCGGCGTCCGGCGGCACCTCCACCTCCCCGCGCCTGCCGATGGCGCGGATCCGGTTGTTCTCGATGAGGATGTCCGCGTTTTCGATGATCTCGTGACCTTTCATGGTGATGGCGCGGGCCCCGCGCAGCACCAGCTTGCCCTGCGGAATGTCGCGCCTGGCCACGATCTCGATGCGCCGTTCCCCGGGCTTGTAGCGCGGCTTCTCCTTTTTCTCCGGCTTTTTGGCTTTGGCCGCGGCCGAGGTGTCGGCTTTGGCTGTATCCGCCCCGGCGGCCTGCTCCAGGCTGTCGGCGAACGCACGGGCCGCATCCAGGTCGTAGGTCACCAGCGCGTTGCCGATGGACCAGTAGATGCGCTTGGCATCGGCACTCCAGGCCGGAAACCGCCCCCCGATCTCGGTGAGCTTCTTCGCGGGCACCGGTGCATTTTCCGGGTTCGCCACGTTCACCGTCGGGGTTTCCCCCCCCACGTACGGCACGGTCACGGTGTACAGGTCGTTGAATAACTGCGCCACGGCCTGGTCGCCTTCCGGGGCCATCAGCACGACGCTGGCCGTGCTGGGCTGCCGCGCGCCGGGGAATTTTGGGCCCACCACTTTCACATACGTCTTCACATCCGTGCCGTCCCAGCGCATGGAGACCAACCCCTCCTTTTGACTGTAGGCATAGATACGGGAGGCGTCATGGGTGAAATGCGGCGCGCGGCGTCCCTCGGTGGGGCCGATCACGGTCAGGCTTCCGCCCCCGGCGGGAACGTACACGAACTGGCTGGCCAGCCCGCCGGAAAAAAAGCCGGTGGCTTCCTGCAGGTCGCGCGCGGAGGAGCGGATGGCCACGATGCGCTTGCCGTCGGGAGACCACGCGGTTTCGGTGTAGAGCGCGGGCGCGGTGGTGAGCTGCACCGGCTTGCCGCCGGAAGACCGCACCTTGAAAATCTGCCCGCCGTCCGCGTCCGACCAGGTCACGTACGCGATCCATTTACCGTCCGGCGACCAGGTGGGGTAAAACTCTCCGGTGCTGCCGGTGGTCAGGCGTTTCGGCTTGCCGTCCGGCAAGGTCATCACCCAGAGGCGATCCAAAGCGGTAAAGGCCAGCCGCTTGCCGTCCGGGGACGGCACAGGATGCCGGATCTGGTGTGCCAGGAAAGTCGGGCTGTCCTCCACCTTGTAGTGGAATCTGACTTCCGGCCCCAGCCCAAGATTCACCTCGGCTTCAAAGGGGATGTTCTGCGCCGGACTGCCGTCCACCGGCACGCGCCAGAGCTTGCCGCCGTAAAAAACCACCAGGGCTTTC
>CAYQOI010000186.1:0-6941 GCA_964419085.1 uncultured Cytophagia bacterium
GATCCTGCCGGTGGTCCCCGGCCTCTGCCTCCTTGCGGCAGTAGGCCTGGACTCGCTGCCGCTCCCGGGACGCTGGCGCACATTTGCCGCCACCGCCTCCGCGCTGGTGATCCTCGGCTGGAGCCTTGTGCCCACTGCCAGGACACTCCGGCTGTCCACGACCGCCTACCGTGAGGCAGCCTCATATCTGAACACCCGGCCTGGGCCGGTGTTGACCCAGATGAGCAAGAATTTCTACTTCTACGAAACACGGCCATCTCACGAGCTGCGCTGGCTCACCGCAAGCCGCCGCGACTCGCTGCTGCACGCGGCACCAACCGTGACCGTGGCGGTGGATCCCATCATACATCGTCTGCCGGAAGTGGAGAGCTGGTTTGCGGAAATCAAAAAGACGGCGCGGCGGATTCGGACATTCCCCATCCAGATGTACGAACCGGTCTACTACCAGGGCTTTGCACCCGGGGCTCCACTGGAGGATCTGCCGCGCAGCCAGGCGCCTTTCGTGCCCGGCCGGGCCAGCATCGACGTTTACGAATATCAGAACCCGGAGGTCTCCGGGCGTTGATAGGCGATGAGCTTCTGCAGGGCACGTAGCTCCAGCGACCCGCGATAAAAGCGGATGTGGTAGCGCCAGGCGCCCATGAGGCGTAACACCGCGCGGCGCAGCCCGCGCAGCTTGGTGTCGGTGGAGGTGGGGTAGTAGGCATTGAGCACGCGCTCGAAGTCCCGCACCCTCCGTCGTAGCGGGTCGTTCACCCACGGTAAGCTCAGGCTGCGACGCTGGGAAAACTCCTGCCAGGTGGGACTCACCCAATCATCCAGCGTTTGCGGAAAAGCAAACCCGCCGGCCTTTGCCTGCTCGAACAACTCGCCGGCCAGCGGCACCGGCGTGTACAGATACATGATGATCTCGGCCTGCGGATTCACTCGCTTCACCCTGCGGATGAACTCGATGGTACACTCGGTGTCTTTTTCCGCGTCAGGCGGGTTGCCGAGGACAAAAGAAAACTCCGGCACGATGCCGTAGGATTTCATTTTCGCAGCGATTTCCAGAGTCTTTTCCACCGTCGCGGTGCCGCCTTTGTCCATCCGCCGCAGGGTTTCGTCTGAACCGGACTCCGCGCCCAGAAACACCATCTTCAGTCCCGACTCGGTCATGCGCTGCCAGGTCCGCTCGGAAAACTTGAGCAGCGTGTCGATGCGCGCCTCTCCCCACCACCGGACACCCAGCGTGCGGATGCGCTCGCTGAATTCCAAAACCCGCGCTTCGTGCGTGAAAAAATTGTTGTCGTAAAATTCCACCGCGTCCAAATCCCACTCTTTGACCAGGCGCTCAACCGTACGCGCGGTGCGCGCTGCGGATTGAGCCAGCCAGCGCCCACGCACCATGTTCACCACCGCACAGAAATTGCAGAAAAAGGGACAGCCGTAGCTGGAGTGGTGGGGCAGCGTCCGACGCCCCATGAATGTAGGGCGAACGTAGCGGTTCATGTCCACGCGATGGTAAGGATAGTCGGGCAGGTCATCGGGATGCGGGAGCGCTGCCAGGGGATTGCTCACCGGTTCGCCGGACGCGGGGTCGCGATAGGCCAGACCCGGGATCTCAGACGGGCTCAGGGTTCCGCAGGCGAGATGCTCCAGCAAAGTTCTGAACACCAACTCGCCGTGGCCCCGCACCACATAATCCACGTACGGCGACCTGAGGCATGCTTCCCAGTGCTGCGTGGGGAAATAGCCGCCCCAGACGATGATCAAGCCCGGATGCCGGCGCTTTAATTCGCGGCACAACGGCACCGCATGCTTGAGCTGAGGGCCGGGCATGACGGTCACGCCCAGTACCTGCGCTTTCGTCCGCTGCACCAACTCGTCGAGGCCGGCCAGCGGGTCGGAGAGCAGGTTGCCGTCCACGATCCGGTACGGGACTGCCGGTTCCAGCACTGCGCCCAACGCCAGCAGGGACATGGGCAACACCGGCTTCTTGTTCGCCGAACTGGGCGGATTGTAGAGCAGCACCGGTTTCATAGCGCGATTGACCATATGTCCTGGCTTTCCCTCTGTTTTCACAGCCCGTTCAACCTGGCCGGCCGCTGTTCTTAACGCTTCGTGGTGTGGAGACCCGCGCTAGCCCTTCCCGCTTCGGCGGCTGTCTGGTGGATCGAGTGAGCCCCGGAGCCTGAGCACCGGCATCCTCTTGCCGCTGCACGCGGTACAGAATCAGGGTCTCGTTGAGATAGTGCTTTTCCGCAGCGACATCGAGCGCAAAGCCGTGGGAGCTCAGCAATCGTTCGATGCGCGTGAGGTCGGCGAGGGTCGAAAGCACCAGCAAAATCTCCCCGCCCGCGGCCAGATGGGCGTCCACCTCTGCCGCAAATCGAGAGATGACATCTCCTTCAAAAAGCGCCCGCTCAAACGCATTCTTCGGGTTTCCCGCGAGGTAAGGCGGGTTGAACAGAATCAGGTCGAAGCGCTCCCCCTTCACCGGTGCAAACAGGTCACCCTGTCGCACTTCGATTCTGCTTTCCAGACCGTTGAGCAACGCGTTCACCTTTGCGCAGCGAACCGCAGCGGGGTTGACGTCCGTGGCCACAACGGCACACCCGTGCCGCGCGGCGAAAACAGCCGCGACGCCGGAGCCGGTACCCAAATCCAGCACCCGAAGATTCGAAGCAAGCGCCTGGCCTTCCAGCCAGCGGGCAAAAAACGCGCCCGTGCGGAACAGCCTGGGGTTCATCACGTCGGGAAAGATCACCAGCGGCACCCCGTTTACCCTTTCCAGCACCAGCCGGTTGAATCGCCGGGCCTGCAGCAAACGAAAGACCAGCCGCAGAAAGAGCAGATAGAGCCACCTCATGCCGGGAATCTTGCGCAACCAGATCATCTCCGTTTCCCCACTAAAAGGAGAAACTTCGCCGGCTCGCGCGCGCCGCGCAACCTGGCCAGCAACGGTTTCAAACGCCATTTCAAGCCATACCGGGGCCGGATGATCTTCCAGGTGATCTGCAGGCGCGCCGCGAGCTCCTCCAGGCGTCGAAATGTCAGAAAATGCTCGCTCTCCAACGCGTCGGACGGAAAACCGAATGCTTGGGTGAAGTAAGTTTCGCGCTCCTGCACCATCTTCTTGCCGCTTTCCGGGTCGTGATAGACCGGAGAGTCCAACACCACCAGCAAGCCCGCCTCGGTCAGAACCCGCAGCGCTTCGGCAAGAGTCTGTTCGTACGACTCCGCGTAGTGCAGCGACGCGTTGAACACGGCCAGGTCGAAATCACCGTCCGGAAAAGGCAAGTGCTGGAACTCCGCCTGCACCAGGTCGAAGGGGTCGGGGTAGTGCCGCGCGGCCCCCAACCCGTCGTAACCGTTGGTCAGAATGTCGACGGCCACGCTCTTGTGCCCCAACTGGGTGAGACGATTGGAGAGCCAGCCGTTTCCCGCACCCAGGTCCAGCACCCGAAGCGGTCGCCACAACTGCTTGTGCAACGGCGCGAGAACCTGCTGCAGGAAACTCACGTAACTGCGCGCCCGAATGCGCCAGTTCTCTGCAAATTTGCCGGTCAAGTCGGTAAAGGGCAATTCCCGGTAAAACGCCGGGTCGTCGGACCCGCGGCCTTCCAATTGCCGGACTTTCTCATAGTCGGCCAAAAAGCGAGCAAAATGTTCCGCCCGCTCAGGCGGCAGAAAGCGCCAGATGTCACCCAACCGCTTGAAGCGCAGGTCGTCTTGCGGACATCGCAGCTCGTTGGGAGTCAGCGCTTCCAGAGGCGACCGGCATCGAACACAAACGAACTGGATCGGGCGGTTCGCAACACGGCTCATGGGCGCGGGTCTGGTCTCATTCGAAAACATGTGCCTCACCGGACGACCGGGTTGTGGCAAAGAAACGCCGCGGCGGCAGCGTCCTGTTCCGCGGCCAAGTTAAATATTTGATGATTCATGGCTTACGCTGGCACCATCTCCTGACGGTCCAGCCAAATCTCTGGTCCTTCTGGTTCAGTGCGGCCGAAATTCTTCGCCGATGCCATCCACAAACAGCTCCACCCGGCCGCAGCGGGGACAGACGTACACGTCGAAATGCTCCCGGTTCACAAATAGCTCGCCCAGGTCCCCCAAGAAGAATCCCCAGCCGCGGCTTCCTTCATGAAATTTTTTTGTCCCCACGTACTGCAAGCCGGTCTCGCACCGGGGACAGGCCATGGGTTCGCTCTGTTGTGCCGCCATCTCTTCTCTCCTGTTTTGATTCAACATGCACACACCGCGCAGCGTTCACATGCCTCTTAGTCTGAATTATTCACAGATTAAGACCATCGGCTGATATGTGAACTATGTCATTCCACCATAGATTACACCGGAATGACAGGACAACCGATTGTTTTGAATTAAGTAAAATAGGTCTTGCTGGAATTCCATGAATAATCCAGGTTAGATGCCTTTGACTTCTCAGATTGAGCGCCACCACTCCGGCCGCGAAAATCACACGCGCTGGTGCCGGCTCCAGCGCATCCCCAGCCGTCCGATGCGCGCATTCACAAAAGACTTCCCCATCTGCAAAAGACTGCTTCCGTTGCTGCGCTGCCGGTGCAGCGCCACTTCGTTCACCAGCCAGCGGTTTGCAAACTCGTAGTAGCGTTTCGACGGGCGTCCCCGCACGTCGAGCTCCCGATCGGTGCGTTCCTGCCAGGGCTTTGTGCTCACCACCCGCTCCGCCACCGCGTCGTAGTAGGCCGTGCCTTTGATGGGGTAGGCCACGGTGGTCAGAAAAATGTCGGGGTTCGCCTCCTTCAGATGCTCGGCCGTGGCCGCGAGATCGTCCTCGGTCTCGCCTTCGTAGCCCAACATGATGAACATGCCCGCCTGGATGCCGTAGCGCTGCAGCAAACGGGTCACCTGCCGTACCCGGGCCGCGTCGGTCCGGCGCTGCATCGCATCGAGCACGCGCTGGGAGCCGCTCTCCGACCCGATCCACACCCGAAAGCAGCCCATTTCCGCCAGGAGCTTGATCACGTCTTCGTCCAGCCGATCCTCGCGGGAAATGCACTCAAACGGCAGCCGAACGCCACGGCGTTTCAGTTCCCCAGCGTACTGGAACAGCCAGCGATGGTGGATGGTGAAGACGTCGTCCGCGTACCACAGCATGTCGGGCTGGTAGTCCGCCACGACCCGTTCCACCTCCTCCGCGACGTTCGCCGGCGAGCGCCTGCGGTGGGTGAAGCCAAACACCGAATGGCTGCACCATGTGCAGGTGTAAGGACACCCACGGGCGCAGATCAGCGATACCGACCCCACGCCGTGGTGCTCCCGCCAGACCTGGAGGTACTGCCGGAGGTCGATGGCGCTGCGGTCCGGAAAAGGAAGGCTGTCTAAATCTGGACGCAACGCACGGGTGGGTGTCCGCACGACCTCACCCGAGGCGTCGCGGTAAATGATGCCCTGCACGTCAGCGAGCGCCTCGCTCTTGCCGTCCAGCAGTTTCGGCAGCAATTCTGCCAGCGTGTCTTCCCCTTCGCCCACCACGATCACGTCCGCGCCGAAGCGAAGGTACTCGTCCGCGTAGTTGGACGGCTCGGGTCCGCCGAGCACGACCGTGGCCCCGGAGCGCTTGCAGGCCTGAATCATCTGAAGCACGTTTGCCCGCGTCATCAAGTTGCCGTAGACCCCCACCACTTTGGGCTGCAACTGCTCGATTCGGGAAAAGGCGGCCTCGCGGGTGAGAAACGTCGTGTCCAGAACCGTGACCGCGAACCCCTTCGCCTTGAGAAAGGCCGAAAGGTAGAGCAAGCCCAGGGGCGGGTAAGGTCGCATCACCCGTTTCTCATGCTCGTCTTCGAATAGGTGGTACCCGTGTGTCAGCAGAATGTCCATGTTCAGCCCACCGCGGCAGGTGCTCTGGCCAGGCGTCTGAGTTGCAGGCGCTCCCACGGCAGAGTCACCAGATAATAGCCCCAGGCGGCCAGATCGCGAACGACGCGGCGTGAAGGCCGCGGTTGCACGCGGCCGCCGCGATCGCGTCCGGGAAACGTGTGCAGCCTGAATTCTTTGTGCACGATGCGATGCAGCTTGCGATAAAACTCGGTGCTGAACGGCCCGTGGTAAAGCATGGCCAGGTCATCGCTGTCTTGCCAATTCTGTTTTTCCCTCAGTTCGGCTTTCACTCTCTCGTAAAACTTCGTGCCGGGGAGCGGGTAGGACACCGAGATCCCGATGTCGTCCGGGGCGCACTCCCGCACCATCTTGCGGGTCAACGCGATGTCCTCAAGCGTCTCTCCAGGATAGCCGAACTGGAGAAAAAACGCGACCCGAATGCCTGCCTGCTTCAGCCGTCTGGTGGCTTCGTAAATCTGCTCAACCGTCGTTCCCTTTTCCATGGCGTCGAGGATCTTCTGCGATCCCGACTCCGCGCCCAGCCAGACGGTCTCGCAACCCGCCCGTCTGAGTGCGTCGACCGTGTCATCGATGAGGAGCAAATCCGCCCGGTTGAGGCTTTTGAAAGGAATCTTTGCGTCCTCTTTCTCCACCACCTCGGCGAAGGCCTGAACCCAGCCCGGCTTGAGCCCGAAGATGTCGTCGGCAAACCACAGATGGTCGGGCTGGTACGTTTTCTTGAGCCAGAGCATCTCTTGCACGACGTTTTCCGGGCTGCGCACGTTGTAGCGCTGCCCCCAGATGGGCTTGGCGCACCAGTTGCAGTGGTAGGGGCACCCGCGGGTGGTGACCATGTTGAGAGAGAAGTACCCGTGGCGCTGGCGCCAGATGCGGCGGTAGCGGGGCACATCCACCAGGTCCCAGGCTGGAAAGGGGAGGTCATCCAGGTTCTGCATTACGGGACGCGGCGCGCTGCGGCGGACTGTTTCTTCCCCATCTGGCCAGGCCAACCCGGCGATGTCTTCCAGTGCACGACCGTCGCCCGCGGTCAGATGGTGCAACAGCTCCGCTAGGGTAATTTCGCCCTC
>CAYQOI010000187.1:0-6911 GCA_964419085.1 uncultured Cytophagia bacterium
TGGAGTTCGAGGCGCTGTCCAATTCGCCGTACCCCCACCAACGGATGACCGCCACGTTGTTGATGACCGGAAAGAGCCTGTACCAACTGGACCGCTTCCGGGATGCCCTTCCTTATTTCGATAAGCTCATCAAAACTTATCCGCAAAGCAAGTACGTGGATGATGCGTACTACGCAAAAGCCACGGCGCTTTACCGCCTGGGCCGCTACTTCGATTCCGGCCGCAATCTCACCTGGATCCTCGATCACAGCCGAGACGACCGGCTGGTGGCCAAAGCAGGCAAGCTTGTGGACTATTTGTTGCGGAACACTCTTTCCGAGTCGGAAGGACAAGACCTTCTGCAGTACACCACGACCGAATCGGCGGCCGCGCTGGTGACGATGGCTTTAGCGAGAAAGGAAATCGATGCAGACGCGACCGAAGAGGCCATCGCCGTGCTCAACGAGTTCAAGAACAAATACCCGAACAGCCAATACCTGAATCATATCGATAAGCTTCTGGACAAAGCCCGGCTGGCCCGTAACCGCCCCGTGAAGGTCGGAGTGGTGCTGCCGCTGACCGGCGTGTACCAGGAACAGGGGCTCGGGGTGTTGCGGGGCATCGATTTTGCCTACATGCAAACGAAGGACCAATCGCCCGTGCCGGTGCAGCTTGTGGTGCGGGACTCCGAGAGCCGGCTGATCAAAGCGATCAGGGCCACCAACGAGCTCATTCGGCGACAACGGGTGCCCGTGATCGTGGGTGAACTGGAAAGCGACGCGACCGCGGCGATCGGGGCCATCGCGTCGCTGCAAAATGTTACCGTCGTCGCGCCGACCGCAACAGAGAACGAGGTAGCGTCCGTGGGGGATGCCATCTTCCAACTCAACAGCGACCTGGAAAGAAAGGGGCAAGAGTTGGCGCGCTACGCGTTCAATCAGTTGGGTCTGCGCACCTTCGCCACCCTGGCCCCGGCCGACCCCTACGGCGAGCAGATGACCACCAGCTTCACCTCTACCATCGACGAACTCGGGGGCCGAATCATCGCACAGACGTGGTACTACGGGAACGTCCAGGACTTGAGCCGCCAGTTCAAGGCGATCCGGGAGGCCGCGTTCGCGTACGATTCCACAGATGTGGAGGCCTTGATCGAGGAGGCCCGAGAAAACAACCAAAACCTGGACGAAAAAGACATCCCGGTGGAATCCATCGACGCCATCTTCCTGCCGGTCTACGTGGACGACATCAAATACGTCGCGCCGCAATTTGCGTTGGCCAACATCCGGGCACAAATTCTCGGCGGCGAGTACTGGGATGATCTGGAAACGTTGACCGCGCCGCAGATTCAGCGTTATGTGGACGGGGCCATCTTCGTGAGCGACTACTACCCGGACGAAAGCAATCCCGATTTCAGATCGTTTCGCCGCGATTTCCGACTCAAGATGAAACGCACGCCCGAGCGTTGGGAAGTTTTCGGTTATGACGCCTATCAGATCATTCAGCAAGCGATCCAACGGAACGCGCGGACGGGCCGGGAGTTTAAACAAAGGATGACGTCTTTGAGGACGTATGCCGGCATGAAAGGCCTCATCTCATTCAAAGGAAGCCGGCATGTCAATAACGCAGTCAATTTTCTGCAATTCATCAACGGCAGAATCGTTAAACACAGCATCGACACGAGGTGAAATGCTCATGCAAAGCCAAAGCCTTTTGAAAAAAACCTTTTTGGCGGGGATCGGGATCTATTCGCTGACCAAAGAAAAAGCCCAGGAGATCATGACAGACCTGGTGAACCGGGGAGAACTCTCCAAAGATGAAGGCGCAAAGTTTGTCAAGGCGATGTTGGACAAAGCCGACGAAGAGATCGCGTTTCTGAGAAAAATGGTCGACGATCGCGTCAGCCAGGCCCTCGCCAGAATCACGCCGTCCTACCAGGAAGAATTCAAAAAGATCAATCAGAAGATCGATAAACTGACAAAAGAAGTGGAAAAGCTGACCAAATGACCCTCGCAGCGGCCCTGCGGGGGCTCTCCTTTTCTTCCTGTCTCTGTTGCGCGTCGCGCGTTTGACCTGAGATTTCCCTAAAACATCAGGGGTGAACCGACAACTTTTCGAGGAGGTTACATGCAGAAGTGTATCTGGCCACTACTCGTTGTTTCTCTGCTGCTCTGTCCCCGCATTTCCCAGGCGCAGGACCTCGGCTTTAAGGGCATCGGCGCACGCCTGGGCCTCGTCGATGCCGATGGCACCGACACCACCGTGTTTTTTGGTGCCCACGTCCATCTGGGCGAGCTCATCCAGAACCTCGTCCTCATGCCCAGCATCGACTATTTCAGCAAAAACAACGTGGACATTTTCAGCGTCAACGGCAATGTGCGCTACTATTTTCCCACCAATGGAAACACCGCGTTCTTCCTCGGCGGAGGGCTGGCCATCGTGCACGTGAGCGTCGATCGGGGCCCATTTCGCGACGACAACAAAACGAGACTGGGATTGAATGTCCTGGGCGGCGCGGACTTTCCCCTCGGCGACCGGTTTGTGGCCACCGCAAAGCTCATCTACGTCACCCGTGGCGACCAGGTCAAAGTCATGGGCGGAATCACCTACATGTTTGGTGGCAAACGATAAGGTTGTTCCCTCGCAAGACCAACTAATCTGAATTATTCACAGATTAGAACTGATATTTGAACTTTCTCGCGATGTCATTCCGGTTTCAACCGGCTGGCCCGGCAGAGGCCGGGCCGGTTGAATACCGGAATCTCCTTCCCACCATACATTACGTGTAAAGAGATTCCGGTATTTTTCGCAATTCCGCTGCGCCGAATTGCGAAAAAACCGGAATGACAAGATAACTGATTGTTTTTAGATAAGTAGAATCATGAGTGTCCGGTTGAGTTTTGAGAATGAGCGTTTGCTCATGACACCCCCTTTAATAGGGCAGGCAAAAACACTCGCGCGACGGCGTCTCGCCGAGCTCGCTTGAACCGATTCCTCGCTGGGATATCCTCGGCGGGGACGCCTTTGGACCAGGTTAATGGGGGTTTTTGGACAAGCCCCTAAGGGGGTGTTACGGCTCGCGTCCAAAACCAAGTCACGGTTGAAATTCCGGGTGTAATCGGCCCTGGCTTTTAAACACTTGCGGACACTGTTTTAACCGGACACTTATGAAGTAGAATATGTCTTACTGGAATCCCATGAATCCATGAATGATTCACCAAAAGAAAGCCCGGTCTGTTGAGGCCGGGCTTTCTTGCTCTTTGCGCAGGGCGGCGTCTCATTCGATGGGATTGCCGTCCGAATCGATAAAACGGACCTCACCCAGATTCAATTCCCGGACCCCGCTTTCGATCTTAGCTCGATCCCCAACTACAACCCAGATGAGATTCTTGGGATGAACCAGCTCCTTGGCTGCGGCCTGGACCTCATCCAAACTCAGCGATTTGATCCGGTCGGCGTAGGTATCGTAGTAATTGTCCGGCAAACCGTACCGCACCATCTCGTTGATGGAATTGCGGACGGATGCCATGGTCTCCCACAAGCCGGGCAGGCGTAAAATACGATTCTGCTGCACCTTGGTCAGCTCTTCGGAAGTTACCGGCTTGGTGGCGACAATGCCGTTCAGTTCTTTCTCCACCTCCACCAGCGACTCTTTGGTCTTATCGGTCTGGACCGGTGCGTACGCGATGAAAGGACGTTGCCCCCGGGCCCCGACCACGAAGCTGCCGGAACCATACGACCAGTGTTTATCCTCACGCAGATTCATGTTGAGGCGCGAGGTGAACTGGCCGCCGAGAACGGAATTCAGGGTCTCGATGGCGAGTTCGTGGGGGTTGGCCATCGGCGGGGCCACATGTCCGGCAAAAATAATCGACTGTTGGGCGCCGGGCTTGTCCATCAAATACACCACCGGTTTCGCAGGGTAGCCTACGGTGGCGATGTTCTTCTTCGGCACGTCGCCGCGCTTCCATTCCTTGAACAGCTTCTCCAGCTTGGGTCGGATCTCCTCCAGAGTCGTCGCCCCCACTACCACCAGAGTCGCGTTGTTGGGCTTAAACCACGTTTTGTGGAAGTTTACCAGATCGGTGCGCGTCAGCTTGGCCACACTTTCTTCGTAGCCTGAACCGGTAAACGGGAGGCCGTACGCGTGGTCGGCACCGTAGATCAGCTTGGGGAAAACGCGCAAAGCCATCTGAATGGGGTTGGACTTCTCCCGTTTGATCCGGGCCAACTGCTGCTTTTTGAGCCGGTTGAAATCGGCTTCCGGAAAAGAAGGATGGAGAATCACGTCGGCGTACAAATCGAGCGCTTCGTCCAACTTGCTCTTCAGTGCGGACAGGTCGACAAACGACATGTCGAGATTGGAGCCGGTGCTCAGGCTCGCGCCGAGCATGGCGAGCTCCTCGCTGATCTGCAGCGCGGTGCGGCTTTTTGTCCCTTCATCCAGCATGTTCAGGGCGAGGCTGGCAGTGCCGGGAAGGCCGAATTGGTCGGCTGCATACCCCGCGTCCACCAGAAGGCTGAAATCCACCACCGGCACGGAAGTGCGCTCGGCAACGATGATTTTCAGCCCATTGGAAAGCGTGGCGCGATGCATCTCAGGAAATTTGGCTTTGGGGGGTTGACCGGTGTCCGGCAATTTCGAACGGTCCACATCGGTTTTGATGGTCTTGTATCTCGGGAACGGATGAACCTCCACGATGAGGTCGCCGCTGGCAAGCCAGGTGTTTGCGGCCCGGCGCAGGTCTTCGGCCGTGGCATTTTGAATACGGGCCAGCGTGGTTTTGTAAAAGTCCGGGCGGCCGCCGTAGACCTGGTTCATGGCCAGAATATCGGATTTCCCACCAAAGCCGCCGATCCGCTCGATCCCGCGGATGAAATTGGCACGATAGCGCGTCTTGACCCTGGCCAGCTCTTTTTCGGTGGGTCCTTCCGCCAGAAAGCGCGCCAACTCTTCGTCCACCGCCTTCTCGATCTTCGCCAGGTCTTCGCCGGGCCGCGCCGTGGCCTGGATGCGAAAATTGCTCCCGATCTCGCCGGGCACGATAAACGCCGCGACATCGGTGGCGATCTGGTCGTCGTACACCAGGCGCTTGTAGAGCCGCGAGGTTTTGCCCGAGGAGAGAACATCGCTCACCAAATCGAGATAATCGAGGTCCTCCGCGCCCCACTCCGGGACATTCCACGATTTGTACAGGCGGGCCTGGGGCACGCGGTCCTGGGTGATCACGCGCCGGGTTTCGCTGCGTTTGGCGATCCAGGTGTCCACCTTGGAAACGGGCGGTCCGGAGGGCACATCACCGAAGTACTTCTGGACCTTTTGTTTCACTTCCTCCGTGTTCACATCTCCGGCGATGACCAGCACCGCGTTGGCAGCCCCGTAGTATCCCTTGAACCACTCCTTCACGTCGTCCAAAGATGCCGCGTTCAAGTCTTCCATGGAACCGATGGTGGTCCAGGAATAAGGATGCCCCTTCGGGTAAGAATTCTCGGTGAGAATGGTGCGCACTTTGGCGTAAGGTTGGTTCTCGCCCTGGCGTTTTTCGTTTTGCACCACCCCGCGTTGTTCATCGAGCTTGGCTTGATCGATGGCACCCAGGAGGTGTCCCATCCGGTCGGATTCCATCCACAACGCGAGATCCAGAGCAGAGGTCGGCACATTTTGAAAATAGTTGGTGCGGTCGCGATTGGTGGTACCGTTCATATCCGTGGCCCCCACCCGTTCCAGCGCTTGAAAGTAGTCGTCGTTGAAGTTCTCGCTGCCGTTGAACATCAGATGTTCAAACAGATGGGCAAACCCGGTGCGACCCGGCTTTTCGTTTTTGGACCCCACATGGTACCACACGTTGACCGCCACGATGGGTGCCTTGTGGTCTTCATGCACGATCAGAGTCAGCCCGTTGTCCAACACGAACTTCGTGTAAGGAATCTCGATCTCTGCGTCGTCACCGGTGTCCAGGCCCGTCCCGGCCAGGCCGGAAGACAGCCACGCGAAAACCAGGAGCCAGAGAAAAAGAAGCCTTTTGGATTTAAACATCTTATCCTCCTTAGTTTTGATGAATGAAATGTGAAAATTGTAGGAAAATGAAACCAAAATTGGACAAGTCCAGCCAGAAATGTGGAACCGATTTCGAACTTTCGACAATTGAGGACGTACAAATAAACGCAAGAAATTGCCAATTGTTTCTCGGTCTCGTCTAATTCCCGATCCTTTTAACCGGCAACGGATTGTTTCACAAAATTTAATTGCTTTTAATGTTTTTTCAAGCTAACTTTTGACGAGTAATAAAAACCCGCATCCACTGGCGTAACCCAAGCGCTGCTGAACGTTTCGTCTCATGAACTTCCCTGCAATCCCAAACTTCGAAATCAGCGAAAGAGTCCACAAAGCCTTGTGCTACACGGTCTACGCTGCCACGGATCTGCGAAGCGGCAACCGAGTGCATCTGCGCGTGCTGGACCCCAACTTGAGCCGGGAGGAACAGTCTGCATCCGCGTTCCTGGCGGGCGCTCGGCTGGTCAAGCACCTGAATCACCCCAACATTTTGCGGGTGTACGACTATGGCGAGGAGAATCGCCTCTTTTATGTCGCGGTGGAGCCCACGAGATACGAACCGTTGAGCTCACTCATCCTGGAGACGTTTTCGCTTTCGCTGAAAGATTTTCTGGACATCTTTCTGGGCATCGGGATGGCCGTGCGGCAGGCCCACTTGCGCGGTCTGATTCACGGCCTCTTGCATCCGAAATGCATCTATATCAACGCGGCCTGCGACATCAAGATCGACCACTTCGGGCTGCAGTGGACCATTCCGCACGTGTTGCAAAGTCGCAGCAAGGCCGCCCTCTACCAGGCCAAATATCTCGCTCCGGAATGCTTTCTCGACCCGGAAAAAGCAGATGGCCGCGGGGACATCTACTCCCTGGGGGTTATCATG
>CAYQOI010000188.1:0-6904 GCA_964419085.1 uncultured Cytophagia bacterium
GCTCAGCGAAAGTTCCGTTGGGCAGCCTCCCACGACGTCTCAGCCTCTCGGCGAAATGGAGATCTCGGTGCGCCCGCCGGACCGCCGCGACTCGGGGGTGCAACGGTTCTCTTTTCCAAACGGTGTGACGCTGTTGGTCAAAGAAAACCACCACCTTCCCATCGCCTCGCTGGGGATTTTCGCGCGCGGCGGCCGCTGCGACGAAAACGTCGCGTTCGCCGGTGTGACCGACCTGATGTTGCGCACCGCACTCAAAGGTACGTCGAGGCGCAACGCCGCGGAGATCGCGCTGGAGATCGAGATGTGCGGGGCCGGGCTACACGTTTCCGCGGACCCTGACTACGCCAGTTTTACGACGAATTTTGCTTCCCGGCACCTGGAGCGGGTCTGGGATATCCTCTGCGATGTGGTGCTCGATCCGACGTTTCCCCCTGAGGAGGTGGAAAAGGAGAGGCGTGACGCGCTTGCGCGGATCGCGCGTCTGAAAGACGATATGTTCGCGTATCCGTTACAATTGCTGTTCTCCGCGCTCTTTGAGGGACATCCCTACGGATTGCCGCAGATGGGAACGCCGGAGTCCGTCCCGGCTCTGAACCGCAAGGACCTCGAGGACTGGCATGGGGAGCTCATCCGACCGCGGCGTTTGACCGTTGTCGTGGTGGGCGACGTCGATGGGACGCGACTCCGCGACCTGGTGGGGTCTAAATTTGAGCAGCTTCACTCGAAGCAGACCGAACCGCGTGTGCTTCCGGCCGTCGCGGCGCTGCCGCGCAAAAAGGCGCGGTGGGAAACCCGCGAAAGGGAGCAGACCGCGCTGGCACTGGGCTTCCCCGGCCCGGGTTTCCTGGACGACGAAGTCTATCCGCTGACGGTGTTGCAGAATATCATTTCCGGGCTCGGCGGGCGATTTTTCGAGGAGCTGCGCAGCCGCCAAAGTCTGGCCTACACCGTTCGCTCGTTTCTGGTCTCGCGACGCCAGGGTGGTGCGTTTGTGTCTTACATCGCCACGTCGCCGGAAAAGGAAAATGCGGCACGCGATGGCTTGCGTCGGGAGTTCCGCAGGCTGCAACAAGAGCCGGTGACCAGGGACGAATTGCGTCGAGCCATCGACTACACAACCGGGATGTTTCAAATCGGCCTGGAGACCAACCGCGCACAGATGAGCAGACTGGCGCACTATGACCTGCTCGGCAAGGACCTTGGGGAAATTGATCAATACGTCTCCAAGATCTCGCAAGTCACCAGGGAGGAGATCTTCGAGACGATACAGAAGTATTTCGATTTAGAGCGCTATGCGGAGGGTGGGGTGCGTGCGGTGCGACTTTGACGGGACGTCCCGTTCGGTTTGCGGAGACGGCTGAAGGCCAATCCCTGGGTAAAATTAAACGCGTTAGGAGGGAACGATGCTTTACGTTTGGGTCGTGGCAATCTATGCCGCATTTTTGATCTTTGTGAGTTTCACGCGCAGCCGGCGTGTCAGAGACCAGGAAGATTTCATGGTAGCCGGCCGCAAGGTTTCCACCCTGTTTTTGGTGGGGACGCTGGTGTGCACCTGGATCGGTTCCGGGAGTCTTTTCGGTGGGGCCGGACGGGCCTTTCGAGAAGGCTTCTCCGCGCTGTGGATGAGCGCGGGTGCGTGGGTGGGACTCGCGGTGGTTTACTTTCTGGCTCCGCGCGTGCGCCGCATCGCCGAGTTCACTGTCGCCGACATTCTCGAACGGCGTTACAACCAATGGGCCCGGCTGTTCGGCTCCATCGCGATCATTATCGCCTATCTCACCATCGCCAGCTACCAGTTCGACGGTGGCGGCCGGCTGCTGTACATTCTCACCGGCCTGAATCCCGTCTACGGCAAGATCATCACCTGCGGACTCGTCGCCATCTTTACCATGGCCGCAGGGATGATGTCTATCGTGGCCATGGATATTTTCAACGGCACGTTGATGACGCTGGGAATCTTGATCGCACTGCCCGTGGTCTACAAGGTGGCGGGGGGCTGGAGCCACATCACCAGCAACCTCTCCGCCGAGCATTTCACCGCCTTTGGCCGGCTGGGGGTACTGCCCGCCCTAGGTCTCTTCTTCCCGACCTTTTTCCTGCTCTTGGGTGAAAGCAGCATGTATCAAAAGTTTTTTTCCGCCAAGAACGAGCGGGCGGCGCGCAACGCGGTGATCGGCATGATCGTGGGTGTGATTATCGTCGAGGTGGCGCTGGACACGGTAGCGATCTTTGGGGGCAGCATTTACGCGCACGATCCCGGTTTTGTCAACGCCGACGGCTCGTTTGTGAAAGCCGCGACGGAGACCATCATCATCAAGGTCGCCGCGACCAATCTACCCACCATCGTGGGCGTGGTGCTGCTGTGCGCCGCGGTGGCGATCATTTTTTCCACCGCCAACACATTCCTGATGATTCCCGCGACCAACATCACTCGCGACATCTACCAGCGCTTCATCAACCCGAACGCGAGTCAGCGAGCCATCGTTCGGTTCCAGCGCATCATGATTCCCCTGCTGGCTGCGCTGGCCTTTGTGGCTTCCACGTTTTTCGAAACGATCCTGGATATGGCGCTCTACGCCTACACGATGGTAGGGGCCGCAGTCACCCCGGCGCTGCTGGCCGCGTTTATCTGGCGCCGCGTGACGGTGAAGGGAGGGGTGGCTTCGGTGGCCGCCGGGATGATCGTGACCGCGATCTTCGGCTTTTTGAACAAAGCCGGCATCATTCCGCTGGACTACGACTACATCATCTATCCTGCGGCCGGTGCGTCGATCATCACCCTGATCGTGGTGAGTCTGCTCACGGCTCCATCTCCGGAGGAAAAATGGGGGCCGTTTATGGGTGAAGAAAGCAAGCGGGTAGGCGAGTCTGTGGCCGAGGTGGGCTGAAAGAGGCCAGGCGTCCCCCGGCGCGGATCATCAGGTGGTCCGGCCGGGGAACGGCCTGTTCGCTACAGCGTGACCTGCGGATCTTCTCCGCTCCCGTCGCGCGGGTCGGTGCGTTCAGGAGCGCTGAGTGTTTGGTGCGCCATGGGTTCCCTCCTTTCGTTAGGGTTGTGTCGGTTGCCCACAAGAGACTTGATTCACAGGAGCAGACCTCTCCCCCCATTAAAAAACTCCATCCAAGGCATTCGGTGACGAGAAAATCCAAATGCAGATGGAAAGTTCGAGAAAAGCATTTTTCTCAATCGAGCGCACCGGTCAAAACGGGCGCGGCCCAAAAGAACGGGTGGGCCTTGTAGTCGAACTTGGCGTCTGACCGGAGACGCCGGATCTCCTCCATTTGTGCTTGTCGCAACGCCTCGGCTTTGCTCAGGGCATTCCCTAGCCAGAGCCGGAAGAAGTCCACCGTGATGTCTCTGGCGCTCTGGTCATCGATTTTCCACAGATTGGCCACCACGGTCTCCGCACCCGCCAACAGAAACGCGCGCTGCATGCCTACGATCCCCTCCCCGCGATAGAGTCTCCCCGACGCGCTTTCACACACCGAAAGAAATACCAGCTCCATCGAACGTAAATCGAGCTCCTGAATTTCCCCCGCACTGAGGAAGCCGTCGTTTCCTTCTTCCCGCGGCTCCGCCTGGTCGACGTTTAGAAGCAACGCGGAGCGTGAGGGCGTCCTTTCGTCGATTCTGCTGTGATTGGAGACCAGCAGCACGTCGATTTTTTCCGCGAGCTTGCGGCGCAACAGGTTTTCGGTCACGCGATCGCCGACCAGGAGCTCGGAGTGGGGGTCCAGGCCGGCGACGGTTCGCGCTTCCTTCTCCGCATACGGCAGATCGGGATTTGCCGCGACCGCAAGCAATTTGCGCGCAAACGCAAAGCGGGGGCGTTTCTTCACGGTCCTCAGTTGCTGCACCAGGATCTCCGAGCTGGGCAACATGGCAAGCGCGGTTCGTTCGATCAAGAATTTATCGCTCTCATCGCGAAACGCGGCAAAAGGCAGGTAGTTGAGCTTCTCATCCGGCACGAAACAGACCAGCCGGTACCCCGCGAGCTTGTCTCCCACCGGCGCGATGAGCTTTTCGTACAAAAGCCGGCTGAGCGCCTTGCTGCGGCGGTAGGAAGCGGTATACCCGTGAGGCGTCGCCAGGGAGTCCGGCTGCACGCAATTGCGAAAGGCGGTGACCATGCTGTCGATTCGGCTGCGCGCCAACTCCAGGGTCGCGGTATCGAAGCTGTCACGGGAAATCACCCAGATGACCAGCGTTTCGTCGGTGACCTCGTACTCCACGAGCACGGTTTGCCCGTCCAGGGTCTGCTGCAGCTCCGAGACCAGGTCCGCGGCGTCCTGAAGGGTGTTTCGGATATTCAGGCTCAGACTGGAAAACAGCGGTTTGGTGGCCGCAACCAGTCCCTGCCTCCGGCTTTGAAGCAGGAGTTTGAAGACCTGTGCGCGTTCCTGTTCCGCGAAGGCCAGCGCGGCGCGTTCGTCCCGTTTTTGCAGTTGCACCAGAATCATCTCCTCGAACAGGGGCTGGATTTTCTGCGAGAAGGAGTAGCGCTGCCTGTAGTTGTTGAGTTCTCCTGTCAGTTCCCTCGCGGCGTCCACGGCTTTGCCCAAAAAGTGCTCGGCGTTTCGCAAGTCGGCCAAGTTTCTGTAGATGCGCCCCAGATAAAAATAGGACGCCCAGAGATGTCGGTGCGATTGCGTCTGGTCGGCCAGCGCCAACGCGGCGTCGATGTTCTGTTTTGCCAGACGGAATTCTCCCAGGCGCCGGGAGGCTTCGGCCAGGAGGTTGTGCGTCCTGATCTGCCCATCCGGCACGTCGAGTTGCCGGAACAGCGCCAGCGCCTGCTCAAAAGAACGCCGCGCGGCAGGCACATCTCCGAATTGCAGCCTGAGGTTTCCCACGGTCAGGAAGCGCTCCGCCTTCAGCAACCCGAAATCGAATCTCGCGAGGATCTCGGCGGCTTTGTCGGTGCACATTTTGGCGTCCGGGAAGTCGTGTTTGAGGATGTAAGCCTCGGCCATGTGTGTCCAGGATTCCGAGATCATGTGGGGATTTCCGTCCGGCCCCAGAAGGCGAAGAGTCTGCCGTTGGTCTTCGATAGCCCTGTCATATGCCCCCAGGTCGAGATGCAGACTCCCGAGATTCGCCCACGCAGTGGCCTCGGAAATGGTGTCTTGTACCGATTGGGCCACCTTCAGGCTCTTGGTGTAGAGGCTGTCGGCGCGACGGAAATGGCCCTGCTCCTCGTACACCAGACCCAGCCCCTGCAGATAGCGGAACTCCGCCAGCGGGTCCATCTCGCTGCTGGTTGCCCGCGCGTTGCGGTAAGAGGCGAGTGCCTCACTGAAACGCCCGAGGCGACGCAGCACCACCCCCTGGCGTTCATACAGTTTACTGACCATCCTGGCGTTGTGGAAAGATTTGTACAGTGCCTGAGCTGTTTGGAATTCCTGCAGCGCCTCCTCAAAACGGCCCTGGTCGATGAGGCTGTTGCCGCGGTAGTAGTGAGCCACCGCAGACTTGATGAGGTAGCCCAGTCGGTGGGCACGCTCGATGATCTGGTCCCCCAACCGCAAAGCGATGTTGGTAAAACCAAACCCCTCGTTGAGTATGAACTGCAATCTGGTCAGGATGTCCAGCTCCAGCTTTTGGTCGTGTAACTGACGGGCCAATCTTAGAGCTTCTCCCATCAGAACTTGAACGCTGCGCGGGTCGCTATCCAGGCGTTTGGAAATCTCGCGGATAAGGCGTTCCAACCGTAATTTCGCCCTGAGTTCAGATTTCCCTAGCTGCGTGTGAAATTGCAGCTCATGCTGCAAAAAACGGCGGTCGTCCTGCTCAGGGAAATGTTGAATCGCCCAGCGACACGTATCCACCAGGCGGGCGGTCGCGACCGTGTCCCGCGGGTTGGTGAATCTCAACCGGACGATTTCGGTCAGCGCGTGGGTGATGGCACGGTACAGGCTGTAGCGCGACGCGCTGAAGAACTCCATCTGCTCGGCGTGGTCCCGGGATTTCAGGACCTGGAGCTTTTCGATCAAAGCGGAATCCCTTCTGGAAAGAAAAGATTGTCGCGCTATTTCGATGTCGGATTTCTCGAGCCACGCTTCCGGGGTTTTTTGCCGGCGGAAAGTCTCCAGCACCTGGCGCAACCTGTCGGTGATTTGTGGTTGCGTCAGTTGGGGAGAAGCCAGTTCGCTGTCGATTTTCCCGAGAGAAACCTTCGTGTGCCAGGGCCGGAACAGGAACACGATGACGGCCAACAGCGCAGCCGACACGAGCATCAGCAGAATCTTACGCATAGGATGGCGGCTTTCTGGGTGATCAAAACCGCCACTAACTTAGCGAATCGCTCACCAAAATTCAAGCGAAATCACTTCATGTGATCGTGGTCCCATTTGACCCGCTCTACCTTTTCGTCGAGGCCCATCTGTTTGGTGTAAATCTCGTGCGCCAGTTTGTGGAAGACCTTCGCCTCCGGGTTGGTTTGTCCGTACCAGAGACGATACAGGTCGCCGAGATTCGACAACGCCGCAGCCTCGTTTGCGGCGTACTGGATTTCTCTTGCCAACTCACGCGCCTCTTTGTAGAGCTTTTCCGCTTCCTGACATAGCCTCTGCTTTTCCTTCGGCTTGACGGCAGTGCCACAGGCCTTTTCGTACTTGAGCAACCCCATCCCCATGAGGCACCTGACCTTGTTCTGCAGCACGAGCTTTGGTTTGATGTTCTCCGATTGCCCGAGGGTGAGGGATTCGTTGTAATGTTGTTCAGCGAGATTGATTTTGTCGAGGTTCTTGTAGGTCAAGGCCAGGCGCTCATGCATGACCATGCTTGCGTAAGCGTACCTGGCCTGGATGGCCAGATCCAGGGCCGTCTCGAAATGTTTTTTGGCCGCAGGAAAGTCTTTGAGATCCAGGCACGCGTTTCCGCTGTGAAAGTGTGTCCAGCAGC
>CAYQOI010000189.1:0-6897 GCA_964419085.1 uncultured Cytophagia bacterium
TCGAGTTGCGGCAGATCAACCGGCTCTATCTTGAGGAAGCGGGCAAATGGTTGCTTCTGGAGGTGCTGGAGTCCGGGGCCAACGGCACTCCCTCGAAGCTGAGATTAGTGGCCCTTTCTCGCGACAAAGAGGCTTTGCGGGAGGTGGTCCTGGAAGATGAGAACTGGGATTGGAACAAGAAGTACCTTTTCGTCCAGGCCGACCCCACCAAGCCGTGTACTCTGGCGTAGCCACAGCGGGCTCAGGCGTTGTTGTTGTGCGGCTTTGTGTTGCATCGCATCGTTAACCAATTACGGAGAGGCACACGTGGAAGATTTAGAAGGGAAAAAGATTCTGGTGATTCAAACGCACGGCGTGGAAACCCCGACGCGGACCTATTCTCCGCTGTTTTACGCCATGGCCGCGGCGGCCATGGAGATGGATGTGATGGTCTGGTTCACCATGAATGGCACGAACCAGCTCAAAAAAGGAGAGGCGGAAAAGGTGAAGCTCGATCCCACAAGCGATGTCACGCTCAAAACCATGCTGCAACAGGCGCAGGACTCGGACGTGAAGCTCAGGGTCTGCCAGCAGAGCATGGCCCTGTGGAACATGACCAAGGAGGATCTGATCGAGGGGGTCGAGATTCTCGGGGCCACCAGCATCATCGATTTGGCTCTGAGCGCCGACCACGTCATGTATTTCTGAGCTCGGCGTCGGGCGAACAGGAAACCGTAAATCAGTTATTTGAGGAGACGAGGCCATGTCCGAACGGGAAGAGATCAAAGGCTGTGTGATTCTGAAGAACCTGCACTACGCGGTGGATGACCACACCTGGGTTGATGTTAACGACGATGGCACGGTGACGGTGGGGATGACCGATGTGGCGCAAAATCTTGCCGGCCCTTTGTTACACGCCAAGACAAAAAAGGTCGGTACGGTGCGGAGCAAGGGCAAGCCTCTGGCCACCGTGGAAAGCAGCAAGTGGGTGGGCCCGGTGAAGTCGCCGGTCTCCGGGGAAATCGTCGAGGTCAACGAGAAGGTGCTGGAAGACGCGCAGGTCATCAACCGCAGCCCGTACAAGCAGGGCTGGCTGCTGAAGCTGAAACCCAGCAATCTGGATGAAGACCTGAAGGAGCTTCTTACCGGCGACGCGGCGGTGGAGGCGTACCGCCAGAAAATCGACAAGGATGATTTGAAGGCCTGTGAACATGTCGAGGGCTTCGAAGACTGAGAGGCGTCGCTTGGCAGCGGCGGAGCAGAATCTATGTTAACCAACGGAGCATGACCATGGCGCTGGATTTGACCGGTAGAAAATATAAGGACGTCCCTTACGAAGAGAAGGAACGGCTGTTTCAGGAAGTCAAGCAGGATATCCGGTTCGAGGATTACCTGTACGGTTGCTATGAGTGCGGCATCTGTGTGGCGTCGTGTCCTTCGGCGCGTTTCTACGATTTCAGTCCCCGGGTGATCGCGCAGGCGGTGGCGCGGGAAGACGCCGACCTCGTCTACACTCTGATGAACGACAGCATCTGGGATTGTTCGCAATGCTTTTCCTGCGATCGCTGTCCGCGCAAAAACTCGCCCGGCGGTCTCATCACGGTGTTGCGGGAGGTTGCGGTGAAAAACGGCCTGCAGACCGCGCGGGACGCGCTGGAGGGCTACGGCCGGATCATTTACAAGATCATGTCCACGGGCACACAGGTCTCGCCCGACATGTTGCAGCCGGACGCGTTCCCGGATTGGGGTAAGCATGTTTACGACATCGCGGACAACCTGGATGTGTGGCGCCGCGCCCTGCCGCCCGAAACCCTGCACACCACGGAAACGGGATGGGCCGTGGACGACAAAACCATCATCGAGCTCTACCTGATCTGGCACATGACGGGCGTCATGGATATGATCAAAGAGGTGGACGAAGGACTGTTCATGATTCTCGTAGATGTGATGGAAGAGCGTTTGGAAGAAGCAGGATACGAAGAGACTTTCGATTAATCACGGCGGTCTGTCGTTGCTGCGACAGCCCGAGCATCCTGACAGGAACACATTTCAGATAAATGAGGTGAACCATGAGCGCCAGCATTCCCGTACACGAAGTCATCAAGCCGGCCAAAGAACGAGGCTTCAAATGGG
This sequence comes from uncultured Cytophagia bacterium, assembly GCA_964419085.1. Lineage (GTDB taxonomy): Bacteria > Zhuqueibacterota > Zhuqueibacteria > Oceanimicrobiales > Oceanimicrobiaceae > CAYQOI01. The sequence continues at coordinate 2,113 of CAYQOI010000189.1, forward strand.
ACCCGGACGAAGCCCCCACCGAGGATTATCACGACGCCATTTTTCAACTGGAGAAAGAAGGCGAGTGGGAGGTGCAGCGGGTGCCCGAGCCGTACATCGAAGTGGAAAACAAATACGGCCGCATAAAGAAAATTCCCATCGAGCACACGTGGCATCATAAGAGCTGCGGCCAGTGCGGTCATATTCCCGGCTACTCCACCTCGATTTTCTGGATCAACCGCAAACTGGGATTGGATTACCAGGACCCACGGGATCAGACCTCGTGCACGGCCTGGAATTACTATGCCTCGGCCACGTCCAATCCCGCGGCTCAGGCCGGCGTGGCCATGCGGAACTTCGCCGCGGCCGAAGAGACCGGCTACTATCCCATCATTCACTGCGGCACCAGCTTCGGACACTACAAAGAGGTGCGGCATGAGCTGATCCATCATCACGACTTGCGCCGCAAGGTGAAGGAAATCATGGCGCGGCTGGGAAAAAAGCTCGTTATCCCGGAAGAGATCGTCCACTACAGCGAATGGGTGCACGCGGTGCGGGACAAGATCGCCGAGCATCAAGTGATCGATATGAGCCACATCACCGCGACCGTGCACCCCGCGTGTCACTACCACAAGCTCATCGCAGAAGACGCCATCTACGACCCGGAGATCTACGGCGCGCAGCGCTCCGCCATCATCACGGGGACTTTGAAAAAATTGGGCGTGAACGTGGCCGACTACTCCACCTGGTTCGATTGCTGCGGCTTCGGCTTTCGACATATCCTGGTTTCCCGGGATTTCTCCCGGTCCTTCGCGACCATGCGTAAGATCGAAGTGATGAAGCGAGAGGCCAATCCCGACGTGACCGTCACCCACGACACCGGTTGCGTGACCACCCTGGACCAGAGCCAATTCGCGGCTCAGGCGCACGACCGCGATGTGGGGGTCCCGGTGATGTCCGATTCACAAATCGCGGCCCTGGCTATGGGCGCGCATCCCTATAAAGTCCTGCAATTGCACTGGCACAACACCAACAACAAGCCGTTTCTCGAGAAGTTGGGGATCGATTGGCAGGCAAAATGGCAGGAGTTCGAGGAGGCAGTCGAGAAGTTGAAAAGCGGTGAGAAACAGTATCTAACCTGGGAGGATGCAGATGCCTAGTCAAGATATTCTTGTGATCGGAGGCGGACCCGCGGGTCTGGAAGCCGCGCGCGGAATCGCAGACCTGGGCTACAACGCGGTGCTGGTCGAGAAGCGAAACCGATTGGGTGGCAATCCGGATGAGGCCCAATACGCAGCCCTGACCCCTGACCTGCGCAGCGCTGAGGAGGCCATAGGCGAGATGATCTCGGCCATTGACAAAAATGAGCACGTCGACATCCGGACCGGCTCAACGGTCACTGCAGCAAGCGGAAGCGCGGGGGATTTTACCGTAACCGTCAAAAACGCCAAGCAATCGGACAAGATCAACGTCGGTTCGGTCATCATCTGTACCGGCTTCCAGCATTTCGATCCAGGTCGCGAAACCCAACAGTACGGGTACTACGAATTCGATGACGTGATCACGCTGGTGGATTGCGAAAAGATGCTGAAAAGCAAAAACTTTGTGCGGCCCTCCAACGGGCAGAAACCGGAACGCGTCTGTTTTATTCAGTGTGTCGGTTCCCGCGATCGCCAGATCGGCAACGAGTACTGCAGCAAGGTCTGCTGCGGTATCGCGTCAAAGGAGGCCATCGAGATCCGGCAAATGGTGCCTGACTGCCGAGTTTTCATCTTTTACATCGACATGCGGATGTACGGCTACTGGGAAAACCAGATCTATTGGCCCGCGCAGGAGAAGTACAAGGTCAATTACGTCAAGGGGATCGCCACGGAGATTCTGAAGAAAGGCGACAAGTTGCTGGTGCGCGGAGAGGATACCACCCTGGGACGCCCCATGGAGATTCCCATGGACATCGTGATCCTTTCTGTGGGGATGGAACCCAGCGCCGGCACGCGGGAGATGGCTAAGATCTTCGGGCTGGAGCAAAACAAGTACGGCTTCATCGAGACCATCGGCGGCGCGCTCAACACCGTGAGCACCACCGTTCCCGGCGTGTTCGCGGCCGGCGCGTGCACCGGTCCGGCCGACCTCGAGGATTCCATCTCCATGGCCGGTGCCGCGGTCATGAAAGCCATCGCCGCGGTGCGCAAGAACGGAAAGGTCGCAGCCTGACCGCTGCGGATTCCCCAGCAGGAGTCGTGAGCGCATGAGCCAGGTGGTCGACACCGAGAGCGCCAAAGAGTTCATGAAGGAGGCGCTGGCCAAGGTCTCGCCTGATGAGCTGAACCAGATCTGTGGGCAACTGGAGCGCAAAAGCCAGCTTTTCCGGAGCTGGCTGGGACCCGAGGTCCTGCAAAATGGCCAGGCGCCGGAAATGTACAAGATTCTGCGCAACATCTTTTCCACCCGCCGCAAGGCACAGAAGCTGCTGGAAACGTTCTCCCAGGCGTCTCTAAGCAGCTGGATGCGAGAGCTACTCTATGGGGAACAAGAGATCGGGCAGCGCTTTCAGGCGTTTTGCGATCATCTCGACGGGGTGGAAACCCCTGTGCGCTACGACCTGGCAAGCGAAGTGCTGCACTTTACCTTTCCCGGCCGCTTTTGGCTGTGGACCCGCTGGATGTGGGATCCGAAGACACGCACCGGGGCGCTCCCTCTGGTGACCACCGAGGAGTACGAGCTGAGCAGCACGACGTTGGGCCAGACCTACGTCAAGGTTGGCGAAGCCGTGGCCTTCGTCCATCACGTGGGTGAGGCCGCGGGATTTCAGACCATCAGTCGCAGCCTGTTCGGCACCGATGTGTATCTGGGCTGCGTCTACGTCATTTATGCGTACACGGTTCTGCGCATGCGCATGACCCAGGAATTCAACAAGGTGGTGCCGGGACTGTCCGAATTCGTGCGAAGATTGTTGGGCGTTTACAGATTGGAGGAATAGGCTTATGCCGGTCGACAAAGAACAAATCATGCAGAAGGACAAAGCCGTCGTGCAGGGTATCGAGCTCACCAGCGACTGGAACCGGATGTTCGAGCAGCGGGTCGTGTGGGACTACGATTTGACCTTCATGGATAAGATCACCGAGTTGGACGGCGGAGAATCTCTCGGCTGGTGTTACCAGTGCGGCCAGTGCGTCCCGGTGTGCCCGGTGGATATCGTGGGAACTTACGGTCCCCGCAAGATCTTTCGCAAGGTGCAGTCGGGCCTGAACCTGTTCGAAGACAGCGACCTGTGGCAGTGCACGACGTGCATGAATTGCCTGCGCGTCTGTCCCAAAGAGGTGAACATGGTCAAGATCATGCCCGCGGTGCGCGAGCAGGCGGTGCTGGACGGTCATGTGCCTGACGAGCTGCAGGAGGCGTTCGAAAACACTTTCGAGTACGGTAATCCCCTGGGCGAATCGCAGCGCAAGAGGGCGGACTGGGTGAAAGAGGCAGGCGTCGAGGTGCCCATCATGGCTCAGATCAAGAAGCCTGTGGAAGTGCTGTGGTACGTGGAGTGCTATCCGGCTTACCATCCCAGGGGCAAGGAAGCCAGCCGTGCTCTGGCCAAGGTGCTGAATCTGCTGAAGGTGGACTACGGCATTCTGGGCACAGAAGAAAAGTGCACGTGCGATTCCCAGCGCCTGGCGGGGGAGATGGGGCTGTTCGAGGAGTTCGCCGAAGAGAACATCCGGACGCTCAAGAAATACAAGTTCAAAAAAATCATGGTCACCGACCCCCACGCGCTCAACGCGTTTCGGAAGGAGTACCCCAATTACGGGGGCAATTTCGAGGTGGTGCACTACACCACTTTTTTGGCGCCGTTGCTGAGCAAACTCAAATTCAGCAAGAAGTTGGATTACAAAGTGACCTTTCATGACCCGTGCTATTTGGGACGCCACAACGGCGAATTCGATGCGCCCCGCAACATCATTCAAGCGCTGCCCGGGATTGAATTGGTGGAAATGTGGCGCTGTCGGGAGAACAGCTACTGCTGCGGCGGCGGTGGCGGCGGCATGTGGTTGGACGGCTTCATGGCCGACCACGTCTCCGAACGGCTGTCGGAACGCCGGGTGCGCGAAGCGGTGGAGACCGGCGCGGATGTGCTCGCGGTGTGCTGTCCCTACGAGGTCTCCCGTTTCGAGGACGCGGTGAAGTCCACCGGCAACGAGGGCAAACTCATCGTGCGGGACATCATCGAATTGGTGGACGAAGCCCTTGGCAACGGTAAAGCGAGTTGACGAGTCCTTTTCTCAAATGATCTTGGGTTGAAAACGATGTTTACCATCAAAGAATACGAGATTCGCCCGGAGCTGTACTACGACCCGGAAGAACATTTCTGGCTGGCGTTGCAGGGAAGTCGTGCGCGGGTGGGAATGGACCCGCTGGTGCAGGATTCCATGGGCGCGTTTGTGGTGGTGCAACTGGACGAGGCGGGAAAAACGGTGGCAAAAGGGGAGGCCTTCGGGACAGTGGAAGCGGAGAAATACGTTGGACCGCTGCGTGCGCCGGTTTCCGGCACCATCGTCGCGGTCAACGAAGCGCTCGTGGAAAATCCCCGCCTGGCCAACACCGACCCGTACGGCGCGGGGTGGTTTGTGGAGATGGAAATCAGCGACGCGGCCAAACAAACCGGGATGCTTTTGACCGGCGAGACCGCGCTGCGTCCCTGGTTCGAGCAAGAGGTCAAGAAATACGAGGATGAGGGATGGCTGGCGGAGTTTTAGTGTCTGAAGATTTGAGCCGGCAGGCCTTTCGCCTCCGAAAACAGGTCTTCGGCGACGA
>CAYQOI010000190.1:0-5041 GCA_964419085.1 uncultured Cytophagia bacterium
CTATTAAAATCAGCATGTTAGAGATTCCTGCCTTCGCAGGAATGACAAAAAAGGCTGATTTTTTGCACAGCCCCTGAACGCGGCAGATTCATGAATGCACTTTTGTTCGGCGAAGTGTTTCCGCGCTCTTAAGGACACGTGACAAATTTGAAACTCCATGCGCTTTGCCGGCGTTAGTAATTCGGGCAGCCCGCCGGAGTTGGAGTGTCGGAACCGTTTGTTTTAACGAACCAAGGAGGTACATGATTTGATGGGTCGTTATCATGATCGGTTATTTTTTCTATATTCGCAGCGCCGGTTTCTGAACATCGGTTGCTTGCATTCGCACATTCAATCTTTGCGCTCCCGACCGCACTTTTTGCACGAATTTTTGTAACCTCCTGTTTTTCCAGATCAATTTCCGCCCGGTAGGGCAAGCTGTTTTCTCGATCTCCGGTGGTCTCGGCCTCCGGTGATATCTTCAGGGTTCCGTTCCGACCACAAGTGGCGAATGCACCTGCATCTGATGGAACGCGTTTGAACCAAGTGGGTCGTCAGTTGATTCAAACAAAACGGAGGAGGTCAGATGGAAGCGTTGATAATCGCTGCGGGTCGCGGCAGTCGATTGAATCACAGACATTCCCCCAAGCCTCTGACCCGCATGATGGGGTTGAACTTGCTCGAGCGGATCATTTTGACCGCGAAAAATGCGGGCGTCGAAGGGTTCAAAATCGTCGTGGGTTACAAAGCTGAAGCCATCAAACAGGCGCTGGGCAACGGCGAGAAATATGGCACCACCATCGAATACATTTACAATCCGGAGTGGCAGAAAGGCAATGGGGTGTCGGTGTTGGCCGCGAAAGACTATTTTCACGAACCGTTCATCTTGCTCATGGCCGACCATCTATTCGAAGAATCGATTATCCGGGATTTGCTGAACTTCCCCATCGAGGATGGCGAATGCGTCCTGGCCATCGATCGCAATCTGAAGGGAAGCCATTTCAGCCTGGATGACGTGACCAAAGTGTTGGTCGACGACGGCTACATCAGCAAGATCGGCAAGACCGTGCACCAGTACAACGCACTGGACACGGGATTTTTTCTGTGTACGCCGGTGCTGTTCGAGGCGCTGGAACACAGCGTGGCGAACGGCGATTACGGGCTTTCGGGCGGCAATCAGATCCTGGCCAGCATGGGGAGTCTGAGGACGCTGGACATCACCGGTCGGCTCTGGATCGACGTGGATGATGAGGTTGCTTACAAGAAAGCCAAGCGCACCCTGGTTCGCAGCCTCCTGAAGCAGACGGACGGGCCCATCTCCAAGCGCCTGAACCGCAAGATCTCTTCTCGCGTCTCTTCGTTCCTCTCGGAGCGGAGCGTGACGCCGAACCACATGACCTGGGTCAGCTTTGCCGTTGCGGCACTGGCTGCGGCGTGTTTTTACAAGGCCAGCTACGCCTGGATTCTCCTGGGAGGTGTGCTGGCGCAATTGTCTTCCATCCTGGATGGATGCGATGGCGAGATCGCCCGCCTGAAATTCCAGCACAGTTTCTTCGGGATGTGGCTGGACCGTATTCTCGACCGCTATGCCGATGGCCTCATCATCATCGGGATGACTTACGCGCTCTGGCTTCGACTGCAAAGCCCGCTGGCATGGTTGGTGGGAGGCCTGGCGCTATTGGGAACATTCCTGAATAGCTACACAGCCGTCGCGTACGACAAGCTGGTCAAACGGGGCCTGGTCGCCGGCAACAACCACATGCGCATCGGCCGCGATGTGCGCTTGTTCGTCGTCTTCTTGGGCGCTGTGCTGAATCAACTGATGACCACGCTTTTGGTGCTCGTGGCGCTCACGCATTTCGAAAGTATTCGCAGATTGCTCCTCTTGAGGCATGTCACCACAGACGCTCGAGTCGCTGGAACGACGACTGTTAGAGATTATCTCCCACTCCCCGGTGCCTGAGGATTACCCGCACGCCAGGAACGTTCGGGAGTGGGTGCGCAAACTGCGTCCACAAGCGAGCGCGGCCGTTCAGGTCGCCGCGCTCGCGCACGACATCGAACGGGCGTTGCCCGAACGCAAGGTCAGACGCGAGGACTACCCGGATTTCGATGCATTCAAGCGCGCCCACGCGCGCAACAGCGCGCGCGTGACCGGAGAAATCCTGGATGAGTTCGATTTAACGGACGCGTTCAAAAAGCGAGTCAGTTACCTCATCGAACACCACGAGTTCGGCGGCAGGGAGGACGAGGAGCTTCTGGCTCTCAAAGATGCCGACGCTCTTTCTTTTTTCGATGTAAACCTACCGTACTACGCGAAGCGCCACACGCCCGAGGAGATCTTGTTTCGGATGCGCTGGGGCATACAGCGTCTTTCTCCGCGCGGACGCGCATTTCTCCCGCGATTTCAGTTTCGAGACGAGCGTCTGGACCGACTCTTTCGCGAGTGCGTCCGTGCGGCGTGAGCGCTTTTTGCAACGCCTCTTTCTCACAGGTCCAACTCGAACCGTTCGCCAAACTTCGGGATGTCCACTCTCCAGTGAAGTTTGTCCTGGATTTTCTTTTTCAGTGCGGCTGCAGCCTCTGGCTCGCCGTGGACCAGAAAGGTGCGCTCGGGCGCGCGATTGAATCCGATGAGCCAGGCCAGAATCTCATTGTAGTCCGCATGACCGGAATAGCCCGAGATGCTCTCCACCTGCGCGCTGACGGGTATGAGTTGGCCGTGTATTTTGACCTCTCGCCTGCCTTCCAGCAAGGCGCGGCCGCGCGTGCCCTCCGCCTGGTAGCCGATGAACAGCACGGTGTTCTGGGGGTGCGGCAGGCGGCGCGCCAGATGGTGGAGGATCCGTCCGCCGGTGGCCATGCCGCTGGCGGAGATGATGATCGCGCGGCTTTTGATCTGGTCGATGGCCTTGGATTGTTTGCGTTTTCGCACGATGTGGAGCTGCTCCGGCTGCAGGATGTGCGTGCCGTTCAGTTCCAGTACCTTGGATTCCAGGTCGTAGTCTCCCTTTCTCCGTTCGAAGACCTCGGTCGCGTCCACCGCCATGGGCGAATCGACGTAGACCGGCAGGGTTGGGATGACGCCTTTCGCCTCTAATTCGCGGATATCGAACAGGAGCGTCTGGGTGCGGCCCACCGCAAACGCCGGGATGAGAAGTACCCCGCCGCGTTCCACGCTCTGGTTGATGACCCGAGCCAGGTTGTCTTTGGGGTGGTCATCGTTGTGCAGCCGGTCGCCGTAGGTGGATTCCAGCACCAGGTAGTCGACGTTGAACACCTGCACCGGGTCACGCAAAATGGGTTGGCCGGGTCGTCCCAGGTCGCCGCTGAACAGGATTTTCCTGGACGGCTTTCCTTTTCCCGTTTTGATTTCCACGAACGCGGAACCCAGGATGTGACCGGCATCCTTGAATTTGATGCGGATGTCGTCGTTCAGGTAGAACCCTGCGCCGTAGTTGAGGGGCCGAAAGCGCGCCAACGCCTGCTCGGCATCCTTCACCCGGTAGAGCGGCAACGCGGGCCGGTGCTTGGTGAACCCCTTCTTGTTCGCCCAACGCGCGTCCTCCATCTGGATGTGGGCGCTGTCTCTGAGTAGAATCTCGCACAGTTCCTGCGTGGCATGGGTACAGTGAACCGGACCCCGAAACCCTTGAGCCACGAGCCGTGGCAGAAAGCCGGAGTGATCGATGTGCGCATGCGTGAGCAAGACCCGGTCGATCTCGGTGGGCGGCACCGGAAACGGCTGCCAGTTTCGCAGCCGATTCTCTTTCCGTCCCTGAAACATGCCGCAATCGATGAGCAGACGGTGGTGGGGCAGTTCCAGCAAGAAGCGTGAACCGGTCACCGTTTGGGTCGCGCCGAAAAACGTCAGGGATGCCATGGCTCCTCCTGTTTTATAAACGCACAATTGTAGCAAATCTCCCGTCGAAATGCAAGTCAACTCAGTTTTGGCTCGAAACTCGGGAACTTTCGAAAACATTGATTTTTAAACAAAGGGTTGCTGCTTTGTGCGCGCAGGCCGGGCAGCTGACTTCGCATTTCTGCGAGGTGCGCGGAGTCGAGTTCTCATTTTTAAGAATGAACCGAGGTTGTGGAAGGTTGTCGAGAAACGTGGATATCCTGTTTTTTGTTAACTTATGTTCCGGTCTTCGATCTGGCACAAAAGTTGAGTACGGCTTGATGATCCGGGCCTCGCGGCTCGAAAGGACAACAGAGAGAGGAGATGGTTCTGATGGGTAAACAAGTGTTCAAAACGCTCGATGGCAATGAGGCGGTGGCGCACGTCGCCTATCGCATAAACGAGGTGATCGCGATCTATCCCATTACGCCTTCCTCGCCCATGGGAGAGTGGGCGGATGCGTGGTCGGCGGCCGGCCGTCCCAATATTTGGGGTAGTGTGCCGCGCGTGGTGGAGATGCAAAGCGAAGGAGGGGCCGCGGGCGCGATCCACGGTGCACTGCAGGGGGGTGCCCTGGCCACCACATTCACCGCGTCGCAGGGGCTGCTGCTGATGATCCCGAACATGTACAAAATTGCGGGGGAGCTGACGCCCACGGTTTTTCATGTGGCGGCTCGCTCCATCGCGGCCCAGGCGCTTTCCATTTTCGGAGACCACAGCGACGTGATGGCCACTCGTTCCACAGGCTTTGCGCTGATGGCGTCCGCGTCGGTGCAGGAGGCGATGGACTTTGCGCTCATCGCGCAGGACGCCAGCCTCCGGTCCCGCGTCCCGTTTTTGCACTTCTTCGATGGATTTCGCACCTCCCACGAGGTCTCCAAGATCGCCATGCTTTCCGATGCCGAGATTCGGGCGATGATCGACGACGACCTGGTGCTGGAGCATCGCCGTCGCGCGCTCTCTCCGGACCACCCGGTGCTGCGTGGAACCGCCCAAAACCCCGATGTGTTTTTCCAGGCCAGAGAGACCGTCAATCCCTACTACGCCGCCTGCCCGGAAATCACCCAGCAGAGCATGGATCGATTTGCGGAGCTCACCGGCCGGTCGTACCGGTTGTTCGAATACCACGGCCCACCGGATGCAGAGCGGGTGCTCGTCTTG
>CAYQOI010000190.1:5051-6878 GCA_964419085.1 uncultured Cytophagia bacterium
GGCTCGGGCTGCGAGGCCGTCCACGAAACCGTGGATTTCCTCAACGAGAAGGGCGAAAAGGTGGGCGTGGTGAAGGTGCGTCTGTACCGTCCATTCTCGGTGAAGCATTTCGTGGAAGCCCTGCCCGAGACCACCCGGGCGATCGCGGTGCTCGACCGGACCAAGGAACCGGGGAGCAGCGGGGAACCGCTTTATCTCGATTGTGTCAACGCGCTCCAGGAGGGCATGCGACACAATTGGGGCAGGTTGGCGACTGCGCCCAGGGTGATCGGTGGACGGTACGGGCTTTCTTCAAAGGAATTCACGCCCGCGATGATCAAAGGCGTTTTCGACCACCTGAAGGGAGAGCAGCTCCAGAACCATTTCACCATCGGGATCAAAGACGACGTGACGCAGAGCAGTCTGGATTACGACCCCGAGTTTTCCATCGAATCGGACAAGGTCATCCGGGCGCTGTTTTACGGTCTGGGCTCTGACGGCACGGTGGGGGCCAACAAGAACTCCATCAAAATCATCGGAGAAAACACCGACAATTACGCCCAGGGCTATTTCGTCTACGATTCCAAAAAGGCGGGAGCGGTGACCGTGTCTCACCTGCGTTTCGGACCGCAACGCATCCGCTCCACCTATCTCATCAGCAAGGCCAACTTCGTCGCCTGTCACCAACCGGTCTTTCTGGAACGTTACCAAATGTTGCAGCACATCGTGCCCGGAGGCACCTTTCTGCTCAACAGCCCCTATGGTCCCGACGAGGTCTGGGATCACCTGCCCCGCGTGTTTCAGCAGGAGATCGTCGACAAGAAGCTGAAGTTCTATGTCATCGATGCCACCAAAGTCGCCCGCGAAAGCGGCATGGGCAGCCGGATCAACACGGTGATGCAGACCTGCTTCTTTGCCATCTCCGGCGTGCTTCCCAAAGAAGAGGCCATCGAAGCCATCAAGAAATCCATCCGCGACACCTACGGGAAAAAGGGTGACGAGATCGTCAACATGAATCTGCGCGCCGTGGACAACACGTTGTCGCATCTCTACGAGGTTTCCGTGCCGGATAAAGTCAACGGCAAGATCGAGATGCCGCCGCCGGTTTCGGAGCAGGCCCCCGAGTTTGTGCGCAACGTGTTGGGTCGGATCATCGCTGGGCACGGCGACGACCTGCCGGTAAGCGCGTTCCCGGCAGACGGAACCTTCCCCACCGGCACCGCAAAATGGGAGAAGCGCAACCTTGCGCTGGAGATTCCGGTGTGGGATCCCGAGGTCTGCATCCAGTGCGGCAAGTGTGCCATGGTCTGCCCGCATGCGGTGATCCGGATCAAGGCGTACGAGGAGAAGTACCTGGAGCACGCGCCGGCCACCTTCAAAGCCACCGACATCCGGGATCGCGACCTGAAGGGGCTGAAATACACTATCCAGGTGGCGCCGGAAGACTGCACCGGTTGCGGGATCTGTGTTGACGTTTGTCCGGCCCGAAACAAGTCGGAGACTCGGTTGAAGGCCATCAACATGCTGCCGCAGCCGCCGTTGCGGGAGCAGGAGCGGGAGAATTGGGAATTCTTCCTCAACATTCCGGAGCTTGACCGCAGACAGATCAAAGTGACCACCATCCGGCAGCAGCAGTTCCAGGAGCCGCTGTTCGAGTTTTCCGGCGCGTGCGCGGGGTGCGGGGAGACGCCCTACATCAAACTCATGACGCAGCTCTTCGGTGACCGCGCGGTGGTGGCCAACGCCACGGGCTGCTCCTCCATCTACGGCGGCAACCTGCCCACCACGCCCTGGACGGCAAATCGCGAAGGCAGGGGTCCGGCGTGGTCCAACTCCTTGTTCGAGGAC
>CAYQOI010000191.1:0-6843 GCA_964419085.1 uncultured Cytophagia bacterium
CAACAAATTCACGCCCTTTTTCGGGTACAAGGGGCTGCAGCGCAAATTGCCGGGAGTAGAGTTGCATGCGAACGCATTGAGCACGCTGTTGCGCGGAGATTTCATCCGAACGGAAAACGGCTTCGCGGTCATTCTCACGGTTTTCCTGCTGTCGGCCGCGGCGATGGTGGCCACCAAGTGGTTGAAGCCGTTCCGAGGTTTGTTCGTGGTTATCGGGTTGATCATGTTTTATCTGGTGATCGCTGTCTATTTTTTCATCAACAAGTTGGTGTGGGTCGAAGTCACCGCGCCGGCGATGGCCATCGTGTTGAGTTTTGTGGGGAATGTGCTGCACCAGGTTCTCACCGAGCAGCGCGAGCGCATTCGCATCAAGAAGTCGTGGCAGCAGTACATGTCCAAGGATGTTATCGACACCATGCTGGAGTCGGGCGACCTACCGACGTTTGGGGGCGAACGCCGGGACTTGACCGTGCTGTTTTCGGACATCCGCGGCTTTACCACTTACACCGAGAAACACCCTTCGCACGATGTGGTCAAAAAGCTCAACGAGTACCTCACCGAGATGGTGGATGTGATTTTCCGCAACCAGGGCACGCTGGACAAATTCGTCGGCGACGAGATCATGGCGGTGTACGGCGCGCCGCACCACTACCGCAATCATGCGGAGCGCGCCTGCGCCACAGCCATCGAGATGGTGGACCGGCTGCGTTTTCTGCAGCGCAAGTGGTCCGCGCGCAAGCAGGATTATTTCCAGATCGGCATCGGCATCAATTCCGGCAACATGATTCTCGGCAATCTCGGGTCGTCGCAGCTCTTCGACTACACCGTGATCGGCGACGAGGTGAACCTGGGCGCACGGCTCGAAGGCGCCAACAAGCAGTACGGTACCACGATCATCATCAGCGAATTCACCTACAAGGCGGTGAAGAAGAAGGTCCGGGTGCGAGAGCTCGACCTGGTTCGGGTCAAAGGAAAGAACAAGCCGGTGAAAATTTTCGAGCTGCGGGGGATGGATGACCTGCCGTCCATCGAACAAGAGCTGATCATCGAGGTCTACACCCAGGCGCTCAACTACTACAAGCAGTTCAAGTGGTATCAGGCGTTGACCGAGTTCAAACGCATTCTGCAGTATTTTCCCACCGATGGCCCCACGCGGGTCTACATCAAGCGCTGTTTGGATTTCATCGAAAACCCGCCCCCTGAGAATTGGGACGGGGTCTATGAGTTTACCACGAAGTAGCTCTTCATCTTTCGCCTGAGCCGGCTCCCTACCACGGCGGTTCCCCTGTGGTAACCCTTGACTCTGTGCGATTTTTGTCTTATATTCCACCAACCTTTTTGTAAACCTAGGTGTTTGAAAAATAGGAGATTTGTTTGATGTTTGCCGAACTGAAAGAGCAGTTGCAGCGATTGGACAAGCGGATCGTCGACCTAAAGGTGTGTCTTTGACGTCCCCAAACGTGAAAAGGCCATTGCGGAGTTAGAGGCGGTCAGCTCTGGCCCCGGCTTCTGGGATGACCAGGAGCGGGCTCAGAGCGTCATGCGGGAGATCAGCGACCACCGGGAGGTCCTGGACAACGTCCGGGCGCTGGAAGAAAAAAAAGCAGACCTGGAAGTTTTGCTCCAGTTGGCCGACGAGGAGGAAGACGAGCAAACTTTCGCTGAAGTGGAAGCGGGCGTGAAGGAGCTCGACCGCCGCATCGGCGAATTGGAGTTCCAGAACATGCTCGGGGAAAAGGACGACCCCAAGAACGCCCTTCTCACCATCCATCCCGGAGCCGGCGGCACGGAATCGCAGGATTGGGCCCAGATGCTCATGCGCATGTATGTTCGCTGGATCGAGGCCAAGGGCTTTGAATACGATGTCCTGGACCTGCAAGCGGGGGATGAAGCAGGCATCAAGAGCGTGACCATCGAAGTGCGCGGAAAGTACGCCTACGGCTACCTGAAGGCGGAGGCCGGCGTTCATCGTCTCGTGCGCATTTCCCCGTTCGACGCCAATTCCCGCCGTCACACCTCCTTCGCCTCCGTCTTCGTCTATCCCGAGATCGACAACGGCATCGAGGTCAAAATCGATCCCAATGACCTGCGTATTGACACATACCGGGCCAGCGGTGCGGGAGGCCAGCATGTGAACAAAACCAGCTCTGCGGTCCGCATCACGCATATTCCCACTGGAATCGTGGTGCAGTGCCAGAGCGAACGCTCTCAGCACCGCAACAAAGACAGCGCGATGAAAATCCTCATGGCGCGGCTTTACCAGAGGAAAAAGGAAGAGGAGGAGCAAAAGCTCTCTGAGATCGAGAAGAGCAAAAAAGACATCGCCTGGGGAAGTCAGATCCGGTCGTATGTGTTTCACCCTTACACCCTGGTCAAAGACCATCGGACGAACGTGGAGACCAGCAACGTTCAGGCGGTGATGGACGGAGATCTCGATCCGTTCATCGAAGCATTTTTGATGAAGAAAGGCGGTGCGTCCTCCAGGACAGCCGACTCCAGGACGGCTGCCTGAGCGTGCCGACCGACGATATGTCAGATGAAGAATCAACGGCCCACTTGCGTCGAGATCGACCTGGATGCGATCGTCGGAAACCTCGCGGCGGTTCAGCGACGGGTGTCTCCGGCTCGTGTCATGGCCGTGGTCAAAGCCAACGCGTACGGTCACGGGTTGCAGTCCATCGCGGAGGCTACAGCGCAGGCGGGAGCCGAGTACCTGGGCGTGGCGCTGGCTCAGGAGGGCGTGGAGCTGCGGGAAAAGCGGATCCAGACACCGATTTTGGTGCTGGGCGGGTTCTTCGAAGACGAGGTGAAAGCGTTCCTGCAGTACGACCTCGAGGCGACTGTGTACGATTGGCCCCGGGCCGTGGCCCTGTCGCAGCGTGCGGTTGCTTTGGGTAAACGCGCCAAGGTGCATGTGAAAGTGGACACCGGAATGGGCCGGGTGGGCGTGAATTGGCGCGAGGCCGTGGGTTTTGTGCGGGAAGTACAGAGTTTGCGAGGATTAGAGTTGCTGGGAATCTACACCCATTTTGCCTCGTCCGATGCGGCGGACAAGAGTTTTGCGCAGCGGCAATTGCGCAGGTTCCGGGAAGTGGTGACCGAGCTTGACCGCCAGGGTGTCACGATTCCGCTCAAACATGCGGCAAACAGCGGCGCGGTTCTCGACCTGCCGGAGTCGTACTTCGACATGGTGCGCGTCGGCCTGCTGATCTACGGTTACTACCCGTCTCGGGAGACCACGGAAAGTGTGGCCGTGTCGCCCGCCTTGCGCCTCAAGTCCCGGGTGATCGCGGTCAAGGATGTGCCCCCGGGCACGGTGGTGAGCTACAATTCCACCTACCGCACCGGCTCGAAGACGCGGATCGCCACGGTTCCCATCGGTTACGGCGACGGCTACAATCGCCTGCTGTCAAACCGCGGCGAAGTGCTGATCCGGGGTCGTAGACACAAAGTGGTGGGCGCAGTGTGCATGGATCAGATCATGGTGGATGTCGGTGGAGACGCAGAGGTGGTGCCGGGAGATGAGGTCGTCCTGCTCGGACGTCAGGGAGGCGAGGAGATCACCATTTATGAGATCTGTGATAAACTGAACACGATTCCGTACGAGGTGACGTGCTGGATTTCGGAGCGAGTACCGAGGCTTTACGAGTCAAAGAGTGGGTAACGAGACTATGTCGGAAGAGAGAGCGAACGAGGAGTTGAACGCGGTTCGGCGAGCCCGCCGGGAGAAACTGGCGCGATTGCAAGAGCTGGGGGTGAACCCCTATCCGTATGCCTTTCGGCGAACCGCCCTTGCCCGGACGATTCTTGCTTCGCCGGAAGAATATATGGGCAAAGTGGTTTCGGTCGCGGGCCGCCTGATGTCCATCCGGGGGCACGGCAAGGTGGCATTCGGCCACGTCATGGATGCCAGCGGGCGGATTCAGATCTACGTGCGCAAAGATGAGGTCGGCGACGCGGGCTTCGAGCTGTTTCGATTGCTGGATATCGGCGACATCATCGGGGTGACCGGCGAAGTCTTTGTGACCCGCACCGGGGAACACACCATCAAGGTGGCGCAGTTGCAGTTGCTTTCCAAGACGCTGCGCCCGCTTCCCATCGTCAAGGAAAAGGTGGAAGGGGGCGAGCGCGTGGTCTACGACCAGTTCAAGGACAAGGAGCTGCGCTACCGGCAGCGCTATGTGGACCTGGTGGTCAACCCGGAAGTCCGGGAGGTTTTTCTCACCCGCTCGAGGATCATCTCCGCGATGCGGCGCTTTCTGGACGAAAAAGGTTATCTCGAGGTGGAGACCCCGGTGCTGCAGCCCATCTACGGCGGGGCTTCGGCGCGGCCTTTCATCACACACCACAATTCGCTGGACATCGACCTTTATCTGCGCATCGCGGACGAGCTGTATCTCAAGCGATTGATCGTCGGCGGCTATGACGGGGTTTATGAAATCTCCAAGGATTTCCGCAACGAAGGGATGGACCGGTTCCACAATCCCGAGTTTACCATGATGGAGCTCTACGTGGCTTATGAAGATTACCATTTCATGATGGAGCTGGTTGAGGAGATGGTCAGCGCGCTTGCGCAGGAGATCTTTGGGACGATGAAGCTCACCTACCAGGGCGAGGAGATCGATTTGACCCCGCCGTGGAAGCGCCTGAAGATGTTCGACGCGATCCGCGAGTACACAGGCAAAGATTTGTACGGCAAAAGCCTCGACGAGCTCAAGGCCGCGGCAAAGGAGCTGAACATCCCGGTGGAGCCGTTCTGGCGGGAAGGCAAAATCCTGGACGAAATTTTCAGCGAGAAAGTCGAGCCGCACTTGATTCAACCGACATTCGTGATGGATTACCCGGTGGAGCTCTCTCCTCTGGCCAAGCGCCACCGCGACGATCCGAATCTGGTGGAGCGCTTCGAGCCGTTTATCGTCGGCGGCGAGATCGGCAATGCGTTTTCCGAGCTGAACGATCCCCTGGACCAGCGGGAACGGTTTCTGGCCCAGAAAGAGCTCATCGACCTCGGTGACGAAGAGGCGCAGGTGCTGGATGAAGATTTTCTGCGCGCGTTGGAGTACGGCATGCCGCCCACCGCGGGATTGGGCATCGGCGTGGACCGTCTGGTGATGCTTTTCACCGATCAGGTCTCCATCCGGGACGTGATTCTTTTCCCGCAGATGCGGCCGGAAGGGAAGTAGGCAGCCATGGGTTACGAGCTTTTTATCGCCAACCGCTACCTGAAGTCGAAACGCAAGACCGGCTTCATTTCGCTCATCACCTACATTTCCATCATCGGGGTGATGATCGGGGTTGCGGCGCTCATCATCGTGCTTTCCATCATGAACGGCTTCGAGAGCGAAGTCCGCTCCAGGATCATCGGGTTCAGCGCACACGTGGAATTGCGGACCTTTCACGACCAGGGTCTGGATGATTACAGAAAGATCATTGAACAAATCGAAAACATTGACCACATTGTGGGGATTTCGCCGTATATTAATGAAAGGGCGCTGATCATCGGTAAAGGCAAAAAAGCCGGTGTCGCGGTGAAAGGCGTCGACCCCGAGACCGTCTCGCAGGTGTCCGACATCAAACAGAAGATCATCTATGGGCTGTTTGAAATCGGCGAAGTTCCGGGCGATGGGAAACGGTCTTACCCGGGAATTGTGCTGGGGGAGTACTTGGCAGATAAGCTCGGGGTGGATCTGGGCGACAAGGTTCAGATTCTGAGCCCCAGCGGCATCCAACCGTTCATGAGCCGGATGCCGCACCTGCTGACGTTCCAGGTGACCGGTTTTTTTGAAACCGGCATCTTCGAATTGGATGATGTGTTCGCGTACATTTCCCTGAAGGAAGCGCAGCGCCTGTTTGAATTGAAGCGACGCGTCTCGGGTTTGGAGATCAAGCTGGACGATTTGTACCAGGCAGACGCGGTTTCTGAGAAGATCGAGAAGAAACTGGGGTATCCGTACACCACGATCACCTGGTTTGAGATGAATAAAAACCTCTTTTCGTGGATGCAAATCGAAAAATGGGGCGCTTTTATCATATTAAGCTTGATTATTATGGTTGCGGCCTTTAATATAATAAGTACGCTGATCATGATTGTCCTGGAAAAGACCAAGGAAATCGGCATCTTGAAATCCATGGGCGCGACGTCTTCCGGGATCATGAAGATCTTCATGTTCGAGGGGCTCATCGGCGGGGTCGTGGGAACGATTCTGGGGTTGGTCATCGGCTACGCTCTGTGCTGGGCGCAGTTGAAGTACAAGTTTTTTTCGCTGCCTCCGGATATCTATATCATCAGCGCGTTGCCGATTTTGATGAAAGTCCGGGACTTTGTCCTCATTTCGCTGGCCGCGATCGTGATCTGCTTTTTGGCGACGGTTTATCCGGCGATGAAGGCCTCGAAGCTGCAACCGGTGGAAGCGATCCGATACGAATGATCATGGGGAGAGACGGCCGAATTTTGGTTGCCGAAGACCTGCACAAAACCTACGTAAGCGGGAAAAGCCGTGTGGAGGTGCTTAAAGGCATTGATTTTGCGGTGGACAAGGGGCAGATCGTGGCCATTGTGGGGCCCTCCGGGGTGGGAAAAAGCACGCTGCTGCACATTCTTGGGGCCCTGGACCGTCCCACTCACGGGACTGTCAGAATCGATGGCACCGATGTTTTCGATTACGACGATGAGGAGTTGGCGTATTTTCGCAACCACACCGTCGGATTCGTGTTTCAGTTTCACCACCTGCTGCCCGAATTCAACGCGCTGGAGAATGTGATGATGCCGGCGCTCATCGGTGGGCGCAAGCAGGAAGAGGTGACCGACCGTGCGGCGCAGCTTTTGCACGAGGTCGGGCTCGG